>JANMIM010000331.1:0-6413 GCA_031375795.1 Bacteroidota bacterium | reverse complement strand
GCCCGATGCGGCAATAGTCGGCCTGCCCCCAAGCGGCTGCCAGCGGCACCCCGCAACCCAAGATCAATTTGTCGCCGCAGCATTCCCTCAAAAATGCAAAGGCCTCGTGCATGCACTGCCCCCGCGACTTGCCGCCGCGTGGTATCAGTCCCGCCGCAAACAGGAAATCGAGCTTCACGAGGTCATATCCCCACTCCCGCAGCACCCGGTCAAACACCGCGCGCAGGTGTGCCCGCACCTCGGGCACATCGAGGTCCAGCACAAAATAGGCGCCATTGAACAGGCCGCCCCAACCGGGATTGTAGCCTGCCTCCACGAGGGTCTCGCCGTCGTGGGTGAGCAGCCAATCGCGGTGCTTGTGGTAGATCGCCGAGTCCTTCTCGACGATCAGTGGCGCCAGCCACAGCCCCGCCTTGTAGCCGTAACGGTGTACTTGGTCGGCGATGTAGGCCATGCCCTGCGGGAATTTCTCATTCGCCTCCATCCAATCCCCGACGGCGAGTTGCCAGCCGTCGTCGATCTGGAAAAAATCCATCGGGATCTTCCTGAAGCTGATCGCCCGCAGGTTGTCGAGGATGATCTGCTCGTCGATCTTGGTGTAATAATTGTACCAGCTCGTCCAGCCCGTCACGGGTGCCTGGACGGGGCGCGGCTTGAAGCCCGGGAATTGCAATTGGCTCACCTCGGTGCCGTCCTCGGCCCAGATATCCACCTGCAACATCAGCACCTCTCCCTGCACCGTGCGCCCGCCGACCTCCTTGCGGATGAACAGCATGCCGTCTGGGCAGCGCCACTCAAACAGGGTGTAGCCCGTCTCGGGGGCTGTGTCCATCCAAAACATCGTCTGGCCACTGGGTTTTTGCAGGCTGGTAAATGACCAAGCATGCAAATGCCCTGCCTTGTGGGGGTTTTTGTAGAAAGTGTAGTCGCCCGTGGTGTTCACGAGGCGGGGGAAGGGGACGCGAAGCGGCGGGATGCGCTCCACGGGGTCAAAAAGGCGGCTTTCGGTCCAGCTTTGGTAGCCATTGAGGAAGATCTTGTCGTCGCGGTCCGCGGGTTGCTGCATCTGGATGCCCAGCTCATGCAGCAGGATCTGCCGGTCGGTCTTGAGGCGCAACCGCAGTTGAAGCCCTTGTGTCCCCGGCTCGGTTTCGACCACCACCCAGATACCTGGGGCGACCTCCTTGGAACCACGCCCAAATTCGGCCTCGGCACGGCGGTCACCTTCCCACCAGACGATCTTTCCTAAGTTTTGCTCTTCCATGCGCAAGGCAAGGTAGGGATTTTGTCAACTGCCCCACGCGGTAAAAGTCTGTTTTCTTTTGGGTGGCAGGGTTACGATTCAATAGAACCCATCTGGGGACCAATGCCTGAAACGATATGGAAGACAGGGCAATCGCTCACAATTTGCCCATTGAAGGCTGTTGGTGTGTGATCCTGCCGCTCCGAAGGAGCCTTCACTCGGTAGCGAGGGGCGGTAGCCCCTCGTTCAACGCAAATCAGGTACATGCGCCCCATAACCAAGATCAGGAGCGATTGCACTGATATGGAAGACGATCGGGAGCCAACGAAATTGAACTCGATCGAGGAAATGTCCCAAACAGCATACACTCCACACCTACCCGTGGAATGATGCGCTTGGCCACTGCAATTTTTGATGGCAATTTGCAGGGTTATTGATCAAGGATACCATGAAGAATTGGGTGATTGCTTTTGGAATGGCGTTTTCGGGCGCCATGGGTTTGCAGGCGCAGCAGGTCGTGCGCAAGGCCGCCGTGCCGCCACAGGTGCTCGAGGAGTTTGAATACCGGTTTGCGGACGCGGAGAATGTCGTTTGGTTGCAGCAGGGAGACCAGTACTACGGTGCGCGCTTCCAGCTCAAGGGAAATGCCGCCGAGTCGGTGTACACGCCAGATGGCCAGTGGATTCAAACCGAATTGGACATTGCCTACCAGGAAATGCCCGACTCCGCCCGCAGCTATTGCCGCAGCCATTACCCCGACTACCAAGCCCGCGACGTGAAAAAGGTGAGCACACGCAAGCAGGGGATTTTGTATGAAATCAAGGTCCTCGGCGGCGTGAAACAGATCGGCATGACCTTCGACATGCACGGCAGGCTCATCGACGAAAAGGAGGAAGAAGCCACCGACCAGCCCGAAGACCAGCCAAGCATGAAGGCCAAGCTCGGCAACCTGTTGAAAAAGAAGGAAGAATACTGAGAAACAGGGATATCGCATGAAATCCCTGATCAATCAAAAAACCCATTACCCGGGGTCCTCGGGATCCTTGATTGCTTCGATGAGTTCGATCTGATTGAGCAAGATCTCGATCACTGCGGTTGCCAGGTTCGATTCCCTCGTGATCAGTGCTTCGATGATCCGCTCGGATTCTGCTTGAAGGGCCTTCAATTTTTCGTTTCGCGGGTGTTTTTCTGGTGGATACATTTTCCCGCTCGCCCCGGGGATGTTGGCCGGTGGCCGAGCGGGGCAGGTCTTGGGTGCTTTTGGGGGTGGGCGAAAAATTTTTGGGCAACGTCCGACGCACGTCCAGAATCGACGATGCCGGACGGGTGACGGACCTCTTGCCCAAAAAATTTTCGTTTGCCCCCAAAAGCGCCCTAAATTCGCCTCGATCGGCTATTGGCCAAAATTTTTGGGGCGAATATGGACATGCCTCCACCAGAAAAATGCTTGCGAAACGAAAAATGGATCGCCTGTTGAGCCGACATCCGATTTCATAAGGAGGGTCCATGCAGGCTTTGGGATTCTGATGCCAAGCCACCTGCTGCGGCACTGACGATCAGTTCTTTTTCATGGGATTGCCCTGAATGAATCCCCTCCCCATTTGCCCACGATGATCAATTCCTTATTTTTGCCGCAAATGGTTCAATCAATAAGCATGAAATTCTCCAAGATCGCGCTGATGGCACTGCCAATGTTGCTCGTGCTCACACTCACGGCCTGCAATAGCAAAGGCAAGGAAAAGGACCGTGCAGCCCAAAACTTCAAGGCCGAACCTGGCCAATCGACCCCGATACACTTTGCGCACCTCACGATGGAGTTTCCGACGGTGACCTCGGGCGATACCGTGAAAGCCGTCTACCCCTTCAAAAACGTGACCAACCTGCCGGTCATGGTCACCGGTGCGCTCACGAGCTGCCCATGTATGATGACGGAGTTCCCCAAGACCAATGTGCTGCCGGGTGATGTTGCTGAAATCAAGGTGAATTTTGCGACGGCCAACCAAATGGGGAGGCATGAAAAAATCATCGCCGTGACCCTCCAAGGCACCAACGAGCCGATCACGCTCCACCTCAACGGGCAGATCAACCCCAAGTAATTTCGGTCATTCCTCCTGCTCTCGCCACATTTCCAGCACCGCCTCCCGCAGGTCGGGCAGGATGTCCAGGCTTTGATCGAGGTTGATCCCGATGCCCAGCGATTGGCAAAAAGGTTTTGCCAGAATGAAATTCTCGCGCTTGCTCACGACGATCTGAGCGGGTCGGCAGCCTTGGTTCAGCAGCATCTCCACCAGGGACTCGCCCACCACATCCGGCCAATTGTCGGGATGCAGCAGCGACATTCCCCGGAATTCTTGCAATTCCAGATCAAAGAAGACCAACGCCCGTGGGAAAAATGCACGACCACCCTCGTTGTCCTCGGCGGGCTCGGGCACAAAGAATTCCTCGATGAGCCAGATGGCTTCTGTCTGCGGCATCGCCCGCCCTGCGAGCGCGAGCTCTGCAGAAAGCTGTATTTGAGGAGGGGAGAAATCGGCATTGGGGTCTGGCTTGAGCCAGCTCGATTGCCAGAGCCCGGATGCTGGATCGACCGAACGAAACAGCAGTTCTCCCTGCTTGTTGAGTCCATTTTCAGAGATCACATGCTGCCCTGCATAGACTTCACTGGCCGCGACCGCCACCTGTGTGACCGCCAGATTGATCCACTGAAATTCAGCCAAGTCGGGTGTGCTGGGCACGAAACCGGGCTGGTAGCTGCGAAAGGAAGGAATCCAAGCCGTCGTGGCCGCCGACAGGCCGGCATGCTTGAGCAGGGCGAGGTCATCGGCGTCGGCCTTGGCGGGCGACTCAAAGCTCAGGACGATGCACCGCTGCTTGTACATGATCTCGTTGGGATCGGACCCTGCCTCCTCATTGCTGATTTGCAGGTAACTCCACCACCCTTGCCGGCCGGGATAGATGGCCAGGGCTTTGAATTCGCTGTCGCGCCCCATGATGGAACAATAGGCTTTTTCACCCGTCTGTGGATTCAAAATACCGACGACTTGGCCGTCTTCCATCCATTTCCAAGGCTCGGCCTGTGCAAGACCCATGGAAGATTGTATCAATTCGCGCCATTGGGCTGCTGAGATTTCGGTAAGCATGGGGCAAATCTAGTGTTAATCGGTAAATCTCCCGATGCCTAAGAGGCAATTGGGAAGGTCAATACCATTGGATCTCGGCCCCAAAGGCTGCATCGATCATTCCAAAACGGAAAAATCGCCCAAAGAAGTAAGAAACATCCACTAAATAAATTGAAAACCAAGTGTAATGGGACTAATTTGGTTCTTTGAATATCGGATTTTGAACCACAATCGCATCTGGAGATTTGCAATCCCCTTGATCCTGCTCGGCTCTTGGGTTGCTGGATGCAATGTGGCCCAAGCACAATCTTATCGCCCACAAGTTTTCAGTTTGGAAGAGGGACTGGCACAGTCCCAGGTTCTGGCCATGTGCGAGGACCGACGTGGCTACCTTTGGTTTGGCACCAAGGCGGGTGGCGTGAGCCGATTCGATGGCCGCAGTTTCAAGACATTTACCACCGACGATGGCTTGCTCGGCAATGAGGTGGGCGCCGTAGCCGAGGACCGCAACGGCAATCTGTGGTTTGCCTGCAACCAGAAGGGCCTGTGCTGGTACGACGGCTACCGCATCAGGGCAGCAGATGCGGGGCACAATGTGAGCTTCAGGCTGGCAAACCAGCTCGTTTGCAGCCCGAGTGGCGAGATATGCCTCTCCACGCTGGGCGAGGGATTGTTTGTGTGGGACGGCAAGACCGTGCGCAACTATGGTCGCAAAAATGGCCTCCCCTCAGACACGGTGTACTGCGTGGCGGCGACAAGCAAGCGCGAGATCTGGGTCGGGACCAATCGCGGACTGGCCTCGATCACAGATGATCGGGCGATGCCATTGGATACCGCCCGCTATTCCCAACTCCCAAAATCTGCTGTGGGGTCCATCCTGCGGTTAAAGGATGGATCGCTCGCCGGCAGCAATGGCAGCCTCATCTGGCACCTGCGGGGCCATACATTTGACTACGACACCCTGGCCCAGTCGATCGAATTGATCACCTCGATGCTCCAGGACAATGAGGGCGACTTGTGGATGACGGGCGAATACCTGGCGGCGCGTGTTTCCAAGAATGGCTCGCATCGGTTTGGGGTCGAGGATGGGCTCAAGGAAACCAAGACCAACTGCCTGCTGCACGACAAGAATGGCAATATGTGGATCGGGACAGATGGCGCCGGGGCCATTCGCTATTCTCCCGAGCCCTTCACGATGCTGGGCGCCGGCACACCCTTTGAAGGGCGCGGCGTCTTCGCGATCCTGGAGCTCGCCCCCGACCACATGCTGGTCGGCACAGAGCGCGGCCTGTTTGAAGTGAAGGGCGACCAAATCATCACCGTGGACGACGAGGCCGTCTTGGAAGCCAACATCCGGTCCATGCAATTGGAGCCCAATGGCTCGGTCCTGCTCACGACCTACAACGGGGCCTATCGCTGGAACCGCAATAGGTTTACCCCGATCGTGGGCGATGGCAAGAAGGCGCCGATGATTTTTACCCGATTGGCGAGCGACGCCGATGGGCAGGTCTTTGCAACCAATGATGCGGGATTGTACCGCATCCTGCCAGACAGCGCGCAGCGCATCCCGACCCAAGGCATCGGGTTCAAGGGAATGGGCTTTGCGCCATTTGTGGACCGAGCTGGACGCACCTGGTTCTTTTCACGCAAC
This sequence comes from Bacteroidota bacterium, assembly GCA_031375795.1. Taxonomy (GTDB): domain Bacteria; phylum Bacteroidota; class Bacteroidia; order J057; family JADKCL01; genus JADKCL01. The sequence goes on along the minus strand of JANMIM010000331.1, from coordinate 400 downwards.
CGCGGCCTGGTGGTATGGGAGGATGGCAAGCCCCGGGACATGTTTGCCTTGCATGCCTTGCAGTTCAATTCCATCTACGACATCTGCGCAGACGCCAACAACGCCGTCTGGATTGCCACCGAAAACGGAATCCTTCGCTTCAAGGGCAGCGAGTCCTGCTACCTCAATACCCGCGAGGGCTTGTCTGGCAATGTGGCCTACCTGCTTCAATTTGACGCGCAGGGCAAGCTCTGGGTCGGCACTGGCAATGGATTGACCCGCCTGACCCTCAATGAAAACTCCGATCCCGTGGACATCGACACCTACGGCAAGGCCGAGGGCTTCACCGGTATCGAATGCAATGCCAAGGCCTCCTGCCTCGACAGCAAGGGCAGAATGTGGTTTGGCACCGTCGAGGGCC
>JANMIM010000294.1:0-1591 GCA_031375795.1 Bacteroidota bacterium | reverse complement strand
AAACACTTGGGCGCCATTGATGGCGTAGTCGATCGGGCTACCATTGCCATAGTCCCAGACAAAGGAGGAATCCGGAAAACCTGCCCAGAAGACATTATAGGCATCCGTATTATAAAAACGGCTGAACAATACTGGTGAGGAGGTGTTGGTCCAGTTCAGGGGTTGGCCTGTGCAGCCTGATTGATTGGTAGGTGTATAGCTTGCGGTGACATCATAGGAAACGTGGGGAAGCAGCAAGACGTCTGCGTCAAAGGGAATGCCGAGGATCGGAGCTGTATCCCAGCTGCGCACCCATGCTGTCGGAATAAAGATCGAGGAAAGCCACTCTTGGGCTCCGCTGAAATTTGGTGCCTGCGGGTCATTGCAAAAAAACGCGCATTCGATCAAAGTTTGGTTCTCAACCGTGATCACGTATGGCGCATTGACGACGACCGATGGAGCAAAGGTGGCATAGTGCTCGAGGTTTGCAGTAGAGGAATCTATCAAAACCGTCGTGGTGGCCAAAGGAAGGCCCGTAGGGGCAGAATCCGGACCCGCGAGGTAAAGATTGCAAATGACTGGAACCGTCTGACTCGTGAGCGAATCTACAAACCCAAAGAAAGTGAAGCCACTCACAGTGATCGGTTGCGGTGCATCGTACCACTGCCCGAGACCGACACCTTGCGAGATCGCCAGCGTTATGAAGTTGACCTGATCCTTTGCCAATGGATATAAAACCGTATCTGGACCGCAAAATGACGTCAAGGACAGCGCCCCTCCGCCATGACTTCCACCGCTACCATATCGCCCCAACGAGGAGTTGCCCATGGAATTGTTGAGCGCCGGATGGTTGCGAAGATGAATTTGCTGCGCTTGAATCTGGGGTGTAATGCAAAACGCCCAAAACAAAGGCAAGAGCACGAACAGGCTACGTAGTATGTTCCTCATATCCTTGAATTATGTAAAAACCCTCCGGTTGGTTGAATCTCTTTAAATGTTCACCGGATTTAAGCGGTCAATTTACTGTTTGCTATCCAAACTACCAAAGAACGCCGCTGCCTTTGCGCACAAATGCCCCTTTGCCGACTACCGATTGCACCAACGGTCATATTTTCCGGATGAACGGAGAAACAGATGCGGCGAAATAGGAATCGACGGAAAATGAAAATTGAGAAAGGGTTGACCCCATTCTCAATTCTCAATCACGAAACGCTGGTTGCCTTAGCGCTTCACAGACCCAAATACCTTTTGCAACAGGTCAGTGACGCGCGCGGCAGGGTTGGTGCGGATCTTCTTTTCCTCGTCCTGCAATTTCAGGAAAAGTCCGTCGAGGGCTTTTCCGGTCGTGTACTTCACGAGGTCGGTCTCCACCTTTTGCACAAGTGGGATTTTGTTGTAGGTCGTGGTGATGGTGGTCCAATGCTTGGTGGCATTGCAAGTATTGAGTGCATTGGAGATGACCGGGCTGAATTTCTCGGTCAAAGCCGGAGTCGTCTTGGCCTTGAAAAACTCAGTGGCGGCATTGTCTGGGCCACTCAGGATGTTGCGCGCATCGGTGAAGGTCATTTGCTTCACGGCATCGACAAAGATGGGCTTGGCCTCGGCCGCGGCG
>JANMIM010000270.1:0-3163 GCA_031375795.1 Bacteroidota bacterium | reverse complement strand
CCGCAGGCAATGCGCTTGCCGAGGTGCGCTTCCTGGGTGGTGCGGCCAGTTACCAATTGATCGACGCCAATGGCACGACCAACTTCACCTCGCTCGGCTTCACCGACGAAGGCGTGAGCGTGGAGGTGACCTCGACCTCTGCCACGCAGGCCAGCATCAAGCTCACCCGCAAGGTGAACGGTGCCAACCAGACCCTGGTCTCTACCTTGAATGCAGGTGGCGGCAACCGCGTGATCAGCCGCATCCGCTTCTTCAACTTCAACTCCGGCACGACGGGCCAGCGGAACATGTTCGTGAACAACATGACCGCCTGCCTCGCCGCCCCATGTGGCACGGCGATCGCCGCCAACGTGGCGACCGGCACATGCGGCGCTCCGGTGTCCTTCAATACACCTACCGCGACCGACAACTGCACCACGACACCGACGGTCGCATTGACCACGGGCTTCGCCAGCGGCGCGACCTTCCCTGTCGGCATTACCAACAACGTCTTCACCGCGACCGACGCAACGGGCAATGCCACGACCTGCGCCTTCACCGTGACGGTGACCGACAACCAGGCTCCGTCGATCACTTGCCCCGCCAACCAGACGGTGCCCGGCACCTCCGGCGCATTCCCTTGCACGGGCCCTGCCACCTATGTCGCGCCTGTCGGCACCGACAACTGTCCGGCCCCAACCACGATCCGCACTGCAGGCTTGGCCAGCGGCTCCTTGTTCCCGCAGGGCGTGAACAACGTGACCTACCAAGTGACCGACGCCGCGGGTCTCACGGCGACATGTACCTTTACCATCACCGTCGGCTCTTGCAACCGCCCACCGGTGGCCGTCTGCCAGAACGTGACGGTGAGTGCCAATGGCAGCTGCCAAGGCACGGTGACAACGGCCCAGGTGAACAATGGTTCCTCTGACCCAGACGGCGATCCGCTCACATTCAGCTTGTCACCTGCCGGTCCATTCGCATTGGGCAACACCAACGTGACCCTGACGGTGACCGATCCATTCGGCCTGAGCTCCAGCTGCACCGCGATCGTGACGGTCAATGACGTCACGCCTCCGAGCATCACCTGCCCAGCCAACCAGAGCTTGAATGCAGCGAATGGCCTCTGCAGCGCGACAGCGACCTACACGGCCCCAGTCGGCACAGACAACTGCCCCGGCGTCACGACCGCCCTGCTTTCGGGTGGCGCGAGCGGCTCGTCCTTCAACGTCGGCGTGAACACCGTGGTCTACCGCGCCACCGACGGTGCCGGCAACTCGACCACCTGCTCCTTCACGATCACAGTGATCGACAACCAGGCACCGGTCATCACCTGCCCAGCCAATATCAGCGTGAACAGCAGCACGGTCGCATGCAATGCCGTCGTGAACTACACCGCCCCGATCGGCACCGACAACTGCGCGGGTGCCACGACCGTGCGTACCGTGGGCTTGGCCAGCGGCGCGACCTTCCCTGTCGGCACCACCACCACCACCTTTGTCGTGACGGCAGCCAACGGCGCGACGGCCACCTGCTCGTTCGACGTCACGGTGACCGATGCAACGCCACCGGTACTCACTTGCCCAGCGCCATTGACGCTTTGTGCAGATGCCTTCTGCCAAGCCACGATGCCCAACTTCGTGCAGAGCATCGGCACCAGCATCATCGCCAACAGCAACCTGGACTTCTCCAGCCAGCAAGGTCGCCGCAACTGGTTCTTTGGTGAATACGCTGCATTCTCCAGCAACAGCTTCACGCAATTGCCGACCTACAATTCCGGATCTGCAATCTGGCAGGCCAACCAGCCTTTCAACACACCTTACCTGACCGCCACCGGCGGCCATCCGGGCGTGTCGAACCTGAGCTGGGCCGTCAAGCGCTGGGTGAGCTCCTTCAACGGTGTGGTGAACCTGGACCTGAGCTTCTATGACACGAACCTCGGCTGCGGCGACGGCGCCAACGTGAGGGTGTTCAAAAACACTGTCGAAATCTTCCAGTACCTGAACATCCCCGGCACGCTGGTGAACCAGAATGTCCAAGTGACAGTGGCTTGCGGTGACCGCCTGGATTTCGTGATCGATCCGAAGTTTGACTCCGGATGCGACGACGCTTTCTTTGTGGCACAGATCACGTCTGCCAACACTGCCACTGTCAGCGACAACTGCGGCATTGCCTCGGTGACGCAATCGCCAGTCGCCTTGTCTGGCAATCCTGTCGGCATCACGCCGGTCACCTTGACCGCGACGGACGTGAACGGCAACACCAGCACCTGCTCGTTCAACCTGACCGTCCAAGATCAGCAGGCACCAGTGGCCATTTGCCAGAATGCGACGGTGAACCTGAGCGCACTCGGCGCCGGCAGCATCACAGCGTCGCAGATCAACAACGGCAGCACCGACAATTGCGGCGTGCCGACTGTGGCCGTGACGCCTTCGTCCTTCACTTGTGCCAACCTGGGCGCCAACAACGTGGTCTTGACCGCGACGGATGCCAGTGGGAACACCAATACTTGTACAGCATCGGTTCTTGTGCGTGATTTGATCGCCCCCACCGCCCTTTGTACAAACGCCACGGTCACCCTGAACAGCACCGGTAGCGGCAGCTTGGGTGCATCGGTCGTGGGACTCGGCTCATCTGACAACTGCACGAGCTTTACCGCTGTCTTGAGCCCCAATGCATTTACCTGCGTCAACCTGGGTGCCAACAACGTGACCTTGACGCTCACCGACGGCAGCGGCAATACCAGCAGCTGTAGCGCCGTGGCCACGGTCATCGACGTGACACCGCCAGTCGTCGTCTGCTCCAACGCCACCGTCACCCTCAATGCAAGCGGCAACGGCAACATCGGTGCATCGGTGATCGGTTTGGGTACTGCGGATGCCTGCGGGCCATTCACTGCCACGGTAAGCCCATCCACATTTACCTGCGCCAATGTCGGGGCAAATACGGTGGTCTTCACTGCGACCGACGCCTCTGGCAACTCGGCAACTTGCTCGGCAACGGTAACTGTTCAGGACTTGGTCGCGCCAGTGGCCCTTTGCCAGCCTGTGACCGTGAGCCTGAACGCAGCCGGCAACGGCAGCATCACGACGACCCAGGTCAACAATGGGAGCGGAAGAGCGTCGTGGAGGGCCAGAGTCGGAGCGGTGGAGTAGATCTACGGGTGCGCCGAATACTAAGGACC
>JANMIM010000189.1:0-6692 GCA_031375795.1 Bacteroidota bacterium | reverse complement strand
TCGCGGCATGCTTTTCCAAGCTACGGAAGAGCTCTCTATAGTAGGATTCGAAATGCGACTTACGGTCCGTAAGCGTTTTGACGTTTCCGACGAGAATGAGCTTGCAGATCGCCCGGGAAAATGCCACATTCAGCCTTCGTGCATCGTCCAGAAAGCCCACCTTGCTGCCAGGGGCCGAGCGGGTGAAACTGAAAATGATGATCTTTTTCTCGCGCCCCTGAAATGAGTCAAGCGTTGCGACTTCAATCTCTTCATCCAAGTTCAGATCTCTTGCCTGAATATATCCTGAGATCAAATTCCGTTGCCCTGAGTAGGGCGTCACGATGGAGAGTTCTGATGGTCGAACGCCATGCTCAAACAACCTAGGCAATATCAGATTAACAATCAGTTTTGCCTCGACTTCATTTACATAGGAATTCTCGCGTGAAGTTTCGTATGGGTTTTCATGTGTACTCGTATCAATGAAAATCACCTCACGGTCCAAGGGGGCTGGAACATCCATGACATTCTGTGGGGTGCTGGGGCCGTCCTCGACCTTTCCCCCATAAAATGTCTCCGAAACAAATCGACTGATATTCGGATGCATTCTATGCTGCACATTCAGCATGATCATATTCTCGCTCGGGAACGCTTTAGTTTCGCGACGTGACATCTCGACCACGTACTCAAAGAAGCTCGATCCAAGCGCCCTAGAAACCTCGGCAGCGTCCTTGGCACGCCTTTCTTCTTGGTGCTCCAAAAAGTAGGTTACCCGTTCACTGTCCAAGTAGGGTGGCAGTTGTTTATGATCCCCTACGAGAATGATTTTCTTCGCCATGGAAAACACAATCAAAGTTTCGGAGAGATTGGCCTTCCCCGCCTCGTCTAGAATCACCGTGTCAAACTGAAGCTCTGAGTTGCGAAGGTTACGATCCAAGGCCAATCCAATGCAAGTACCAAAGCCGATGTTGATGGAATCAAAAAGCAGCTTCGTACAAAGACTTGGGTTTTCGGTAACTTTCAATTGCCAGTCCATGAGAACATTTCTTACAGCTGCCAATTGAGTATCATTCAAGCTAACGAATTGCTGCAAGCACTCATCCAGGTTTTTTTCAAAGTGATCTGCGAGATAGTCATTTACTCCGTGAAGTGTGAGGGCTGCTTCCAGTTCACTAGCTGAGCGGCCAATTTCCTCAGATAAACGGACATGCCCTCCTGTAAGCAAGCGATCGATAAACTCGACTTTGATCCTCGTAGCTTCGTTGATGAGATATCTCAGTCTTCTCAATTGCGCCTCAAAAATCGATGAAATCACTGTTTCGCGCACAGCATCTTCATTACCAAACCGCACAAGCTGAACGGATCGATTTCCAGCCAACTTTTCAAGCACATTGTCCACTGCAATGTGCGTTTGGCTCACGACCAAGACCGTTTCCTTACGTTGTACAAGCTGCATCGCGATCTCAGTGATCACAGTGGTCTTGCCAGTTCCAGGCGGCCCTTGTATCAACACCATGTTTTGATTCCCAACGCCCATCGCGACAGCTTTGGCTTGCGCAGAGTTTGGATCCTTGACCAGATTTCCGTTGAGGAAGGAAATTGATTCCTTGCGAGGATGCAATAGCTCCTCTGGGTGGTGCACCAGATTGTCGAAAAAAGGAATGTGTACATTTCCTTCAAAGAAACTCTTGATCATGTCCGCTTGCACCGAATACTGCGTCGTATTCAGTGTTGCCCGTGCGATGAACCCTTCAAGTATTTTTTTGTGGTCAAAATCCCGAAAATGAAATTGTGAAAGGTCGCCTTTGCGCTTTCCTATTTTGGCCTTACCAACTGGATCCAAGGATCCTGCCGAGCTGCCCTCCATCGATGGCAACCGATAGACGTTCACCACATCTTTTTCTTGCAGCCGAAAAGATTTTGCCGATCCCGAGACGATCATTTCACCTTCTCGCGTCACGTTGTCCATCACCAATGACACCTCGGAGACTACAGTTTCCTTTGGATCAAAGTGCTCTTTTTCATACCGAATTTGACTTTCAAGGTAGCCCTGGAAAATCAGGAAATCCTTTCCGTTGGTTTCAAGGATCGAATTGGTCTCTTTGCGAACGCGTCGCAGAATTGAAAACGAATCCAGCTTTTGGCGAAATGCATCAAAATAGGCCACTTGTTGACCAACCGCTCCTTGCCTTCCAGTCGGAGAGGCAAATCTGAGGGGTAGCTCCAGAGAAATGCTCTCAAACTTAAAAGAGGCTTGCTTGTCTGGTAATGCCTTGGCCTTGTTGTGAATTTTGATTTCAAAGATATTGAATCTGCCAGCCTCCTCATCAAAGGACCCAAAAATAGCAAAACGCTCGTTAAACAGTCGAAAGCTTGAAAATTGGTCGTCTTTCTTTTTGAATGAATTGTACCAGTAACGTTCAGAGGACAATGCCAACAAAGCGGCTTCTAGATCCTGTTCATTTCGTGAACTACCCCCAATAACTCCAGGAACAGATTGGGACTGAAAACGATCCCAACTTTCAGGCTGCCCGAGGTCAAAGGTAAACACAAGTTCGTTTTTCCCTTGATGCACAGGTGAGTACAACTTCGCATCGGAGCGAAATGCCTGGGTCAAGAACTCTTGATCTGCTTCTGAGAGGTATTGCCAATAGATCGACTTCTTAAACTCACTAAGGGACTTGAGCCGATCATCATGGGACCCAAATCCTTTCGCATCGGAAGAAATAGCAAGGCCAATGTTCCGCTCCTTTGACCTTTGGCCGCCACCTCGTCGGTTTTCCGCTTGCAACAAGGCCTTGGACCCCATCCGCACCATTCCCAGCTCTGCATCCTTTTCAAGAATGAAAAGATCGCAAAACTCGCCAATCCTTAGCTTTTGCAACGGATCTCCTTTTGGAATATCCCGGTGATGGATGAATCCGAAGAGTTGGCTCGGTAAGGTAACGACGGTTCTTTGCTGCGTAATATCCAGCACGCAGCAATCTTTGTACTCCGCCCCTCGCCGAAGTTCTATCCAACCTTTTCGATCAGAAGTCTTGGAAAACAATTCCTTCCGGCCAAGGATCAATCGTTGGCCTTGGGAATCAATTGCTTTTACCAAAACCTGCACCACATCACCCTTTTTCAATCTTGCAAATTTCTGCTGAGCTGCTGCAAGATTCCAATCCAGTTCGCATAGATGAAGCAATCCATGAAAACCAGCAGGCAACTCAAAAACAAGCCAACACAAGCCTATTTTTTTCTGCAACCGCAGATCATGTTTCGAATCAATGGGTAACGCAGCCTCACAATCCTCCCATGTCCCGATTGGAGCTCGCCCGGCGATTGCTTCAGCTTCATGTGCTTTGTTTTCCTTTTCATCCAGGTAGGTCCGCCAGATGAATTCAAACTCATTGGCGGGCCGCTTCCGCCCAGCGGCTGCTTGTACGAAATCGATCTGAATCTTCTCAACCGGGCGTATTTTTCCTGTGGAAAGTGCCTGGAACCAATTCCCTTTTTGTTGCAAAATCTCCAGAGCTTCTGGTTCAAGCAGGCTTTCCACGACGGAGCAATCGAAGTCATTTTGAAGCAAATAGGGCTGATGTCCGTTCCGCTCATGCTCTAGTTCTGACTTTGAGCCAAATCTCAAAAAGCAGTGCATGTACATTTGCTCGTCAAGCTTTGCCTTAGATGCATTCAAGACCTCAAATCCAAGCCGACGCAAATGCGAAACAATCATGGGTTCCGTCGCCCCGAATTCCTTTGCGACTGCGCCTAAATGATATGTGATTACTTTTGACATTCTGTTTCGTGCGCTAAAGATCCCCCTCAAATCCCCCCAGCCATCAACTCAGCCTGCCGCAACACCGTCTCCACAGCCCTTGCCTGCTTATCCGGCGGATACCCCCACTTCGCCAACGTCCGCCTTACCAGCACCATCAGCCGCGCCCGCGCGCTCTCGCGCACCTGCCAGTCGATCGTCGTGTTCGCCTTTACCTTTTCGGCAATCTCGCGGGCGATATCCCGCAAGGTGGCATCCCCCAGCACCGCCACGGCGCTGTCATTCGTCTCCAAGGCATCGTAAAACGCCACCTCGGCGACCGATAAGCCTAGTGCTTCCCCACGTGCATCCGCCTCGCGCACCGCGCTCGCCAGCGCGATCAGCTCTTGGATGATCTCCGTCGTCGTCAGCAGGTTGTTTTGATAGCGCTTGATTGACCCTTCGAGCATCTCCAAGAGCTTTCGGCTTGCAACAAGATTGGTTTTACTGCGGCTTTTGATCTCGTCATTCAAGATCTTCCGCAACAACTCCAGCGCAAGGTTCTTGTGCTGCATGCCTTGCACCTCCTGCAGAAATTCGTGCGAGAGAATGGACATATCAGGTTTCCTGATGCCTGCTGCATCAAAGATGTCGATCACCCCTTCGCTGCTCAAGGCTTCATCGACGATTTGTTTGATCGCCGTTTCGATCTCATAATCCGATCGGCCCTCGCCGCTATCCTCAAACTTCACCAAGCGGGCCTTCACCGCTTGGCAAAAGGCGATTTCTTCCATATAGGGCTTGGCCTCGTCGCTTGAAACGCAAAGTGCAAGAGCTTGGCTCATCAGCGAAACCTCGCGGATGAACCGGTCCTTCCCGCTCTCAATGCTCAAGATATGCTCCTCGGAGCGCAAGATCACCCGCAACTTCTCTCGCGCATCGCCCCAGAAAAACGTACCGTAGATCACACGGATGGGATTGCCATAAAACGCCCCCTCAGGTTCAGCCGCCATCGACCATCGCGGTTCTTTGATGCGATATGCTTCGCGTGGCTTTTCCAGAAACATTTGTCGCACCACTTCGATCTTTTCCACCAACGCATTAAATGCCAACGCAAGCCGCTGCGCCGGATCACCCTTGCCGCCCGCCGCCGAATAAAACGACAGCGCCTTTTTCAAATCCGTGCCGATGCCGAGGTAATCCACCACCAAGCCACCGGGCTTGTCCTTGAACACGCGGTTCACACGGGCGATCGCCTGCATCAGGTTGTGCCCGCGCATGGGTTTGTCGATGTACAGTGTATGCAAGCAAGGCGCATCAAATCCCGTGAGCCACATATCCCGCACGATCACGAGCTGCAGCGGGTCTGCCGGATCCTTCATGCGGTCACTCAGTTGCCGCCGCTGTTGCTTGGTGGTATGGTGGCGCTGCATCACGGGTCCATCACTGCTCGTCGCAGTCATCACCACCTTGATCACCCCTTTGTGAAGATCAGCATCATGCCATTCTGGCCGCAAAGCGATGATTTCTTCATAGAGGTCGGCTGCAATGCGGCGGCTCATCGCGACAATCATCCCCTTGCCCTCAAACACCTTTTGGCGCGACTCAAAATGATCCACAATATCTTGGGCCAGATCTTTTTTCCGAGCCGGCATCCCGACGATCGCCTCAAGCCGGGTCCACTTGGACTTCGCCTTTTGTTGGCTGCCCGTTTCCTCTTCCAGCTCCAATTCCGCGTCAAACTCTTCCACCAACCGCCTTCCCTCGGCATCCAAATTCACCTTTGCGAGACGGCTTTCATAGTAGATGCGCACCGTGGCCCCGTCGTCCACAGCTTGAGAAATGTCATACACATCCACATACTGCCCAAATACCTGCGCAGTATTCACGTCAGTGCCTTCGATGGGCGTCCCCGTGAAGCCGATATACGTCGCATTCGGCAGCGCGTCCCGCATGTATTTGGCAAACCCGTAGGCAATACGTTTGCCGATCACCTCCTTGGTTTCCGCATCCTTTTCATCGATCAACTTGGCCTCAAATCCATATTGTGTACGGTGCGCCTCATCTGCGATCACCACAATATTGCGGCGCTCACTCAGTTGGTCATAGATCGCCCTGCCCTCCTCGGGCATGAATTTCTGAATCGTCGTGAACACGATCCCTCCACTTGCCACATGCAGCAAGGCCTTCAAATGTTCGCGGCTTTCAGCTTGTACCGGATCTTGCCGCAGCACCGAACGCGACGCGGCGAATGTATCAAACAATTGCTCGTCCAGGTCATTCCGGTCGGTGATCACCACGATGGTCGGATTTTGCATTTCCGCCGCGGTGATCAGCTTGCCCGAGTAGAAAACCATGCTCAGGCTTTTTCCCGAACCCTGTGTATGCCAGACCACACCGCCCCGTTTATCCCCATGCGCACCGCTCGCCCGCACCGTACTCACCACAGCTTTGTTCACTGCATAATACTGATGGTAGGCCGCCAACTTCTTCTCCGTCACCACCTGCGAAATGCCCGTCTTTGGGTCGTCTTTCTTCGTCTTTTCAAAGACCACAAAATTCCGCACCAAGTCCAGCAAGGTTGCCGGCGACAGCATCCCCGCAATCAGAACCTCCAACTGTGGATCCAATTTGCTTGCCTCTTTTTTCCCGTCTGCCGTTTTCCAGGTCATGTAGCGACTGTAACCTGCCGTAAGACTTCCCGCCTTGCATTCGTGGCCGTCAGAGATGATGCAGATGGCATTGAAGGTAAACAAGCCGGGAATGGTCGCCTTGTAGGTCTGAATCTGATCGAAGGCCTTCCGCAACGTCGCGTTTTCATCCGCTGCATTTTTGAGCTCGAAGACCACCAAGGGCAACCCGTTCACAAACAGCAACAAGTCCGGGCGTTTCGTTTGATTCCCTTCCACAAGGGTAAACTGATTCACCACCAGAAATTCATTCCGTTCTGGATGCGCAAAATCGATCAAGG
>JANMIM010000154.1:0-1880 GCA_031375795.1 Bacteroidota bacterium | reverse complement strand
CTCACGAATTGCGGCACCAACAACGACTGCGGCGCAACCGTCTGCGCACTCAACGGGGGCTGGTCCAACGATGCCAATGGCGTGAACGACGACATCGACTGGCGCGTGAATGCCGGGGCCACCCCCTCGACTGGCACAGGTCCCGATATCGACCACACCCTCGGCACCGCGGCAGGCAAATATGCCTATCTGGAGGCATCGGCCTGCTTCACCTCCGATGCCCAGATGGTGTCGCCTTGCATCAATCTGGTAGGGTCGACAGCTCCACAACTGAGCTTTTGGTACCACATGTTTGGCGCCGACATGGGTGAACTGCATGTAGACGTCTTGGTCAATGGCGGCTGGGTCTTGGATGTGTTGACACCGATCACGGGCGACCAAGGCAATCAGTGGCGGTTGGCTACGGTGAATCTGGCACCTTACGCGGGCATGGTGGTGAATGTGCGCTTTCGTGCAGTCACCGGCGCCAACTTTGCGAGCGATGTCGCCATCGACGACATCGGCATTTTGGAAGCCAACGCCGCGCCGATCGCCAGTTTTGTCGGTTCACCGTTGGTGACCTGCGTCGGCAACACGGTGACATTCACCGACCAAAGCCAAAACAGCCCCAACACATGGGCCTGGACCATCAGCCCCAACACCTTCAGCTACGTCGGTGGCACATCGGCCAGTTCCCAAAACCCGCAGGTGCAGTTCACGGCATCGGGCCTCTACTCGGTGACCCTGGTCGCCACGAATGGATTTGGGAACGCCACCTCCACGCAAGCGAATTACGTGAACATCACCTCAGGAGCAATCCCCAACATTTTCGAGGGATTCGAAGGTGCATTTACGCCGACCGGCTGGTCGATTGCCTCTGCTGGAGGTGCCTATACTTGGGCGCAGTCTGCGAGCGTGACGGGTGCGACGGGCGCTCCCACCTTGGCTGCATTCGTTGACAATTTCACCTACAACAACCCGGCCGCTGAGGACAAATTGATCACCATCCCGATCGACTTGAGCTCCATGAGCACGGTTTCGATGACGTTCGACGTGTCCTACGCGCGGTACGATGCCGCCAACGTCGACGGATTGCGGCTCGATGTGAGCACCAACTGCGGCCTCACGTGGCCATCGACCGTCTACTTCAAGGAAGACAGCATACTGGCGACGGCACCCGATCAACTCACGCCTTTTTCCCCGTCGGCCGCCAACCAATGGCGCAAGGAAACGATCGACCTGAATCAATTTGCAGGTCAGCAGATTTTGATTCGCTTTGTGAACATCAATGGATACGGCAACAACCTCTACGTCGACAACGTGAACATCAGCAATGCCGTGGGTGTGCGCAATGAGCTGGGCCAACTGGGCCTGCAAATTTGGCCCAATCCGGCGAATGGCTTGTTCAACGTGGCGGTGAGCGAGCTGCCTGCGGGGCTCGCGAAATTGCAGGTGCATGACCTGGCAGGCCGCCTGGTCTGGAATGGCTCGGTGCTCGGCAATGGATCGGCTTGGCAGGGTCAGGTGGATCTGCGCGGATTGTCCAAAGGCGTCTATTACCTGCGCGTGGAGTCTGATTCCTTCAGGGGCGTGCGCAAGCTCGTGGTCGAGTAAGGAATGATTCTTCAATGAGAAACCCCCGCTCAGGATATCCTGGGCGGGGGTTTTGTGTTGGGGAGCCTGGGCGAATATCAGCCATCCCTACCCGGGATCTCGCCGGAGAATGCGAGCCCCTCACCCTTGCGCTTGACCCGGTAGACCGCCTTGCCCTCGGCGATGACCTCGCCCGTCGACGCATGGTAGGCCTTCATGCGGGTGACGATGATGGCGCTGCCGCTGCGCACGATCTCGCCCTCGGCGATCACATGGTCGGGCTTGGCGGGCTCCAAGTAGTCCACACG
>JANMIM010000133.1:0-2858 GCA_031375795.1 Bacteroidota bacterium | reverse complement strand
AATACGGTCAGGCTCAAATGGTCGAGGTCAAGCTGCTGAATGCAGGCCGGGATCAACTGTGCCAATTCGTTGCGAAACGCCTTGCCCACAAAGAGAACCTCCCCGTGGTGAACCAGTGCAAACAGGTGTGCATAGCGCTCTTGACCGAGGTTTTCGAGGCGCGAGGCAGACCATTGGACATTGAAGTTTGACATTGGAATCGCTTAATTCAAAATTGACGATGCAAATCAACCCCCGATTCCGCCCAAGTCAATGGAAAAATTTGCGGAAAGGTAACTGCACACGAAGCATCTTTGGCGAGGCTGTACCTAGGCAGGCGAGATAAAAAGCCTCTCGTGACCGTCAAAACTAGGATTGGCGGCACAGCAAGGAGGACAAAAAATGGAAAAGGTAAAATGTCGTACATCGGTGGCAAAAAAAAATCCCGCCATTGCAAGCGGGATTTTTTCCGGGGGTGGATGATGGGGTTCGAACCCAAACCCTTGGTACCACAAACCAATGCTCTAACCAGCTGAGCTACAACCACCGTGTAAAACTGATTGCAAAGATAAGCAAACTGCTCGGAAATACACAACGATTGACAGGAAAAAATCTCAAATCCGCGATCGAGGGGCTTGAGTGTTGACAATTTGGGGAAAGCTCTGATTGCCTAGGCGGAAAAATCGCTAAATTTGCATGCATAGCCTACGGGCAGATTTGAACGGCAATTATGCATCCCAAAATTACAATCACAGGAGATCTCGGCAGCGGCAAATCAGTGGTGAGCAAACTGCTGCAAGCGCGTCTGGGATTCGAGATCTATTCCACGGGCAAGGTGCAGCGCGAGATTGCCCTGCGCTACCACATGAGTACCTTGGAACTCAACCAATTTGCCGAAACCCACCCTGAAATCGACGAGGAAATCGACTCTGCGTTTGTGCAGCTGAACCATCGCGCAGAGGGTCTGATCGTGGACTCCCGTCTAGCATGGCACTTCATGCCCGCCTCCTTCAAGCTCTACCTGCGCGTGCCCATCGAGATCGCAGCCGCGCGCATCATGGGCGACCCGACCCGCAAGGGCGAGAAATACGCGAGCTTGGAGCAAGCCGTCAACGACTTGCGCTCCCGAAAACAAAGCGAGAATCGCCGATTCCTCGACAAATACAACGCCGACTGCTCCAACATGGCCAATTTCGACCACGTCGCCGATACCGACGGCAAGACACCCGAGGCAGTGGCGGCGGAAATTTTGTCTGCATTTGAGTCTTGGAAAATGAAGCGGGAGTTGGGAGTGAAAAGTGAAAAGTGAAAAGTGGAGAGTTTTGTTGACTTTGCGAACCTCTGCGTCTGGAGCCTGTCCCGAGCATCGTCGAGGGGCGGTTTCATTTTCAGCGGATTGGGTTGAGAGGTAGTAGGTAGTAGGTAGCAGTTCAGAGTCATGCGGGCTTTACGAACCTCTTCGTCCGACGCATGACCCGATCTGAAATCGAGGCGGTTTGATTTTCAGCTGATTGATTTGAAAAGTGGCAGGTAGTGCGGTTTGTTCAAGGTAGAAACGGCCTTTTGTCCAAATTATGCAAACTTCGCATCCCCCCCCTTGCATTTTCCGCCCCGCTTCCCGATATTTCCAATTGGCATGGCCCAGAACTATTACGACATACTGAGTCTGAAGGCGAGCGCTACGCAAGAGGAGATCAAGCGGGCTTATCGCAAGAAAGCCATGGAGTCGCATCCCGACGTAAACCCCTCGCCGGGTGCCACGGAGACGTTTGTGCGCATCAATGAGGCCTATGCAATCCTGAGCGATGCACAGAAGCGGCAAGTGTACAATCAAAAATTGCGAGACGAGCAGCTGCGCGGAGCGGGCGTCACATACGCGCAAAACATGCAAGGAGCCCACGACGACACCTACACCCAGTGGGTGCGACAGGCACGGGCACAGGCTGCCGCCAATGCCTCGATGGATTTCCAGGAATTCAAACGCAGCCGGTTCATGAAGGTCGAGGAATCGGTCTTCTTCTACCTCCAATACCTGCTTGTCGGCGTCTTCATGCTCCTCGGAGTGCTCATGCTCGTCTTGCCGTTCACGGCCATGTTTTACCTCAACTGGAAGGTCGTCTTTTCTGGATTGGTCTTTGTGCCGGTCTCTTTCAAGATTTTTACCGAAGGCGTCAAAGGATTCAAAGACCTGCGCTCTTGATTGTCAATCAATATGCTAGACCGTAAATACAAAGGAATACTTCAAGGAGCCATTTTGCTGTTTGTGGTGGCTTGGGCAGTCTGGAAATTTGGATTTTCAATGCCCGGCAAGGGCGACGACACCCCCAATTGCGAATGGACAGAGCGATTGCCTGTCGAGCAGCTCGTCTATGTCTCCCACGCGCGCTGCCGCATGGCCTGCCGTGGCATCGATCAAAACTTGGTCGAGAAGGTGTACCTCCACGGCGAAGTCAATTGCAAGAAAAGTTCGGTGAAGGACGGCAAAAACCGCTATGCATTGGAGATGCGCGACGACCGGGGCGACGACATCAGGATCATCGTCGAGGACGACGCGGGCAGGCATGTGATCGTCACGGTGATCAGGTTGGACAAGGAAGATCGGTGTACTTGCTCCTAAAACGGCTTGTGCAGTATGCCAATTCATGGGGTCACAGGGGATTTTGGGGTAGGACGCCCGATCCCATTCATTCGGCCATCACGAAAAATCATCTTGGTTGCAAGGGAAAATTGCTATCTTGAGCTGTTCATTGCATATCTGAAGGTGAACGATTGATTATGAAAAAAGGACTTGTGATTCTTCTGGCCGCATTTTTTCTCCTCGACATCGCCAGCGGCGGCAAAACTACGAGTGGCTGCAACGGTGGCGGAAATGGCGCCAA
>JANMIM010000088.1:0-7486 GCA_031375795.1 Bacteroidota bacterium | reverse complement strand
TGATCACCACCACCCCCGACAAGAAGCTTTTCAAGCTTCCAAAAGGCTATGCCAAAGAGCCATTTGACATGGAAAAGATGACGGGCGGCATGTGATGGCAGGCTATTTGCTATCCTCAATTTGGTAAGAATCCGAAAGGCGGGACATTCCCGCCTTTCCTTTGCCTCATAAATTGCTTGGGATGAAAAGATTGATGGTGTTGATGGTGGTGCTGGCAGCGATTTCGCAGGTCTTTGGGCAAGAAGTGCTCGTGAGCGACTCCGGCCAAATCGCCCCCTTTGAAGGCGTGATCGGCTACCGCATCCGATACGAGGGCAAGGTGGCCCCCAACATGGTTCCCTATTTGCCCGATTCGATGACGATGTTTGTTGGGAAAAACGGAATCCTCTATCGCTACCACCGCGGCCATGCTGCCGAGTTGCAATCGCAGGTACTCTGGGATGGCGATTCGCAGGAGTTTTGGTTGCTGGATCCCAGCCACGAGACCGCCGAGAGTCGCTGGCCGGGCTGGAAAAGCAAGGTCGCGGTCGCCAAACCCGTCAAGGAAACGCTCAAGGTCGCTGGCAAGGATTGCAACGCCTGGACATTGACCATCGACAAGCAAGTGGAGAAGATTTGGGTCAATGATTCGATTTGGTTTGGGGGAACGCTGGTCGATTCGCTCAAGCCACAGCAACCTGCCTTCTTGGCTGCGGGCATTCGCAAGATCCCATTGCAGTCGCGCCGCACGCTGCCGGGCGAAGTGGTGACCGTGGTCACGGCCATGAAGATCGAGCCGGGATCCCAATACATCTGGCTGTTCAAGACACCCGAAGCGTACCGGATGCGGGAATTTGATCCTTCAAAGCCTTGGCATCCATTGCTGGAGAAGAAGAAGGAATAAGAAACGGCGACATTTGGATCGAAGATGATCGGTGGCCAAGCCACATATAGGAAAAGCGGACCAAGGCCCGCTTTTTCTTATTCATTCATCCTGCAGACGAAACTCTGAATCAGAGTCCCTGCTTGGCCAAGAAATCCTTGACCTGATCCTGCAGGACCATTTCTTCTCTAAATGTGTAGGCTCCAGTGTCTGGATTCTTCACAGGATAAAGGACCTTCGTCAAGTTGACGCGGGTCTTATCTTTCAGGGTAGCAACGACCTTCTTTGCCATGACGCTTTCTTATTTGATTTCCTTGTGAACCGTGTACTTCTTCATGATCGGGTTGAATTTCTTCAACTCCATGCGACCAGGGGTATTTTTCCGATTTTTCATCGTCACGTAACGTGACGTGCCTGACAATCCAGTTGTCTTGTGCTCGGTGCACTCCAGAATCACCTGGATCCTATTGTCTTTACTTTTCTTAGCCATGCCTCTTTAATCCATTAAAAGGATTGCAAATGTAAATGCATTATTTCTCTTTTCAAACCAGAATTTGCAGAATTTCCAGAATTCGCAGAATTCTTATCTTGAGCCCATCTTGCGGGCCTTTTCTCATCCCAGGCAGAGTGTTTTCAGGTCCTGTCCTGCAAAATTGCCACTGGACATCATCAGGAAAACGTTGCCGCCGGCATTGCGGGCGTTGCGCACGAGCTGCTGCAGCTCGGCGACGTTGGTGGCATACACGATCTCGTCGTCTCCAAATGCCTCGACCAATTCGGCTTTGGAGATCGCCGGGTAGTTTTTCATCTGCAAGGTATGCGCATCGATGAAAATGATCTTGTGCTTGAGCCCCTTGAGGGTCTTGCGGTATTGGCTGAGGAAATTTTTGTTGAGGCTGCTGAAAGTGTGCAGCTCCAAGCAAGCGACGAGCTGCTGTTTCTTGAAGAGCTCGAGCACGGCCTCCACCGTGGCCTTGACCTTGCTGGGAGAGTGCGCAAAATCCTTGTAGATGATGTGGCGGCCGTCGTCATGGATTTTTTCCATGCGGCGCGCGGCCCCCTTGAATGTGGCGATGTGCCTCAGGAAGTCAGCTTGTGTCACAGCCAGCAATTTGCAGACCTCCCAAGCGCCAGAGATGTTGCTGATGTTGTGACGACCTATGACCTGCAGGCGGGTATCGCCGCCCATGCGCAGCTCAAATGCATTGTCCCTGATCCTGAAGTCGGGCGTCGTGTAGGGGTGGAGGTAATGCTCATCGGGCTTGGAAAAGCGCTTGATGATGCGTCGCACCTCCTTGTCCTCGTCGTTGTACACGATGGCACCCGCCTTGGGCATCTGTGCCACGAGCTGCTCAAACTGGGCAATGTAGGACGCCTCGGTGGGGAAAACGTTGATGTGATCCCAGGCGATGCCAGAGATGAGGGCAATGTGTGGTTGGTAGACCCTGAACTTGGGTCGCTTGTCGAGCGGGCTCGCGAGGTATTCGTCACCCTCCAGGATGATGATCGGCGCGTCGTCGCTCAGGCCGACCATGGTCTCAAATCCTTCGACCTGCCCACCTGCCATGTAGTCAAACTTGCGGCCCAGGCCGCGCAACACGTGCATGACCATGGATGTAATCGTGGTCTTGCCGTGGCTGCCACAGATCACGACACGCTGCTTGTTGCGGCTGTGCTGGTACAAGAACTCTGGAAAGGACCAGATCTTGACGCCCAGGGCCTTGGCGCGGTCCAATTCGGGATTGCCTTCCTTGGCGTGCATGCCGATGATCACGGCATCCAGGCCGGCATGGATGCGCTCGGGATCCCAGCCCAAGGTGGCCGGCAAGAGTCCGACGGCCTCCAGACGACCCCGCGCGGGGTCGTAGATCTCATCGTCGGAGCCGCTTACCATGTGACCTAGCTTGTGCAGCGCAATCGCAAGATTGTGCATCACACTACCACCAATCGCTATGAAATGTACATTCATCTGGGCATTGGAATATGGTTGCAAAAATAGTCGGTTTTTGGTCGAATGAAAATAGGATTTGCTGCGGCCATGCAACTGCTATTTGTCACGCTTGACATGCCCCTCCTTGATCATGCCTCCAGCAGGGCCCTCGACGTAGTGACCTGCCACCAGCAAAGCCTGGTATTGGCGCTCCACATCATCGTTGAACTTGGTCCAGCTGTCCACGATGAAATCGGGTTGCAGCGTACCGATTGTGTGGTTGTAGTCGACCTTGCAGTGCCCTGGGACATAACATTCGATCTTGAACTTCCGCAGGTCCCAGTAGGGTTCCATGCGCGCGATTTCCCTGCCGTTGTAACCCAGCTGATCGACCAATTCGCAGTTTGCAAAATACCCGATGTCGCCAGCCTGCACGGTCGCGGCCCGGTCGGCAGTGCCTAGGAAATCATTCATGCTGATCGCCTTTTGCGTATTCCACATCTGGAACTGTGTATTGTAGGGTTCCTCCTTGATGATGAGGCGGTCCCATTGCTTCTGCGGCTTGGGGACAAACATGATGCCATTGATCAGCACGAAGACGAGCAGTGAAGCGACCGTTGGGATGAGGTTTTGAAGGATGGTGGACGGCATGCCCTTGAGTTTCTTGGACCATTCGATCATGCCAGCCGTGAGGATCACGAGCGCCCAAGGGATCGTGATGATCGTGAACCGATTGGCTCCGACATTGGAGTCCTCCCAGGCATCGCCACCGGCATACAGGTTGTAGAAAAGGTAGGTGACGATCAATGTGAAGCTGAGCCACATGGCTTTCTGCTTTCGCAGGGCCACCATCATGACGGGAAGCAATACCCACACGAGCCAAAGCGGCTTGGCCCATTGTGCAAAATAGTGCCAAGCCCTGGTGAAACGGATGTCGAGCGGGATTTTGTACAGCTTGAGGTAATAGGTGTTGGGAAAGATGTCGTGGAAATAGATGATCCTGAAGATCAAATAGGCGAGCATGGGCAAGCCGGCGATCAAGAGGAATTTCAGGGCGATCACCTTGTTTTTCCACAACCAAGGTGCCAGGAAAAGGATGCTCCAAAAGACAAAGAAGATCATGTCCATGCGCAGCAACATTGCCGCGGCCAACACGGCTCCCATCCGGTACAGGTGCTTGGTCGCTTGTCCTTTTTCAAAGGCCATGAATTGATCCAGTCCCAGCAGAAAAAGGAAGACTTGAGGCCCGCACTCCATCCCCACAAGCGACCAATAGTTGAGCGGATAGAGGAATGCCAGGGTGAATGTGGCTGCCAGGCGCGGCAACAGCATCTCGATGCCGAGACGCTTGCGCAAGATGCGGTCGAGCACCAATACGTTTAGCGCGAGCACAAAGGCGCAAAAGATCGAAAACGCCAGGCTGACCTTGCCCCAATCGATCGGCAACAATTGAAAGGGAACCATCAGGAACGTCCACAAGGGGCTCGAAAAACCCTCCACCGGGTCGCCAAACTTGGCCCAATTGAGACCATGGCCTTGGGTGACGTTCTTGGCATAGGTCATGCTGATCATGGCATCGTCAAACAGGCTGTAGTAGCGCTCGCCATGCACATCAAAGGATCCTTTTTGAATAAACAAGCCTGACCACAAGGCAAGTAGCATCAGGAGCGGGAGAAGATAATATCGCGAAACGAACCTTGTCATGGGGCGCAAGTTAGAGAAATATTTCCTTTGGGAGTCTGTCGTGGACCAAGATCGGTGAATGGATCGCTCAAAAGCGACTAAATTGGCGACATGAAACTTTACGCGATAGAAACCGGCCGTTTTCGCTTGGATGGCGGCGCGATGTTTGGGGTGGTGCCCAAGCCAATCTGGCAAAAAACCAATCCGGCCGATGACCGCAACCGCATCGACATGGCGATGCGGTGCCTCCTGATCGAGGACAGCAACCGCTTGATCCTGGTAGACAATGGCTTGGGCAACAAATACGACGATAAGTTCTCTGGATTGTATGGCGTGGACCATGCCCATAGCACGCTCGACCGAAGCTTGGCTGCCTTGGGGTTTGCCAAGGATGACATCACCGACGTCTTGCTCACGCACCTTCACTTCGACCACTGCGGTGGCTCCACCGAGTGGCACCCCGGCAAGGAACGCTATGAAACCGTCTTTGACAACGCCCATTTTTGGCTTCAAAAAACGCATTTGGAATGGGCATTGGCACCCAACGCCCGCGAAAAAGCCAGCTTTTACGATGAGAACATACAGCCGATCGTGCAGAGTGGGCAGCTGCGCTTGCTCGACGGGGAGACCGAGCTGTTTCCCAACATTTCCCTCAAGGTCGTCAACGGCCACACAGCCGGCATGCAATTGCCCCTAATCGCCTACAAAGGGCGGCAGATCCTGTATGCGGCTGATCTCTTCCCGACATTTGGCCACCTGCCCCTCCCCTACGTGATGGGCTACGACACGCGACCATTGCTCACACTAGACGAGCGCACGGATATCCTGCCTTGGCTCGTGGACGAAGGCGTGGTGCTTTTTTACGAGCATGACCCCTATCACGAATGCGGCACGGTGAAACGCAATGAAAAAGGAGGATTCATGAGCAGCGAGACATTTGCCCTCTCGGATATCTGATTGCTGGCAGGTGCCTAGCGCAGCCTACCCTTGCGGGCATTGGTGGGCTTGTTGCGATCCCTGAATTCTGGATCCTTGTTCTTGATCCAACCGATGAATTTCTCGATTTCCGGGTGACTGCGCAGGCGGTCTGGGGTGTGGTAATAATCCCTGAGTTCCTTTTCGCTCAAGATCGAGTGGATTTTGGTGTGACAGATCACATGGATCGTCACCGTCTCAGCTCCTTTGTAGGTCTTGGGAATGAGGTGGTGCTCATTCACGGACTTGCCGGCCACCATGGGGCGGAGACAGATGACGCAAGTGCCGATTTCCTTGGGTTCTGGCATGTATGAATTCAGTAATGCAGCCCAAAAATAGTGCGAACGTGGAAAATGCCCAAGCGGAGACTTCAGATTTTGGTTTCCAATGACCGCAGGCAATGAGGATTACCAGGTTGGAGACGTTGCCAAATCCCCTAACTTTGCCCATATCTATTCTTGGAACATTAAAAAATGATGAGAAAAACGCTACTATCGGTCGGTTTCTTGCTTTTGATTTCGGCTGGGCTCATGCATGCCCAGGACACCACCGCATTGCGGGTGGCCGGCTTTTCAGATGGCGGCGAGTTGATTTTGTTCAAAAACGACTCGACCAACCTCTATTACGGGCCTGTGAACGCCAACGCCAGTTTCAACGCCCTTTTTCACCACCCCAATACTGGGGACTTGTATTGCCTTTATGATTCCGTGCTTGGCTCTGGCAGACGGGATTTTTACACGATTGATCCGTTTGCAGGAACCATGAGCTTTGTCTATTCGCCACCGGTGACCTATTTGGCGGCTGCTTGCGTGGGTCCAAATGGCGTCATTTATGCCATGCGCGGCAATGCCGGCGGCACGCCCGGTGCTATCTACCAAATCGACCTTTTCACAGGGACCACGAATCTGTTCATGACCACCGACTTCACCTTTGGCGGCACAGCCCAGACGGGTGCTAACATTACCTACTATCCGCCAACCAATGAATTGTGGATTTTTGGCGGGGGTGCCGATTCCCTGATCAAAATCGAGGTGAACACGCAAGTGGAAACAAGGGTTGCAGCCTTTTTGAACACCGACGACGGCATCAAAGCGACCTATCTCGACGGCACGACTTTCTGGTTGTGCTCAGACGCTTCCTATACTCTGGATGCCTTGACGACACCGACTGTGCAACCGAGCACAGTTACAATCCCTGATTTCGTCACAGACATGGAAAAGCTCGATTTGATCGAGGGCGGAGACACGATCGGCATCTGCGGTGGCGACTCGGCCACCCTGCGCAGCCGGTTCAGATTCGACGATTACCACTGGTATTTCAACGGCAATCCACTTACAGCGCAAAATCGCAGCTTCAATACCGCCACGCCCGGCACCTACCAATTGCTCGCCCAATACGATAACAATGGAGGCTTTTACATGTGGTCAGAAGTCGTCGAGGTGGTCGTGGCGCCAGCGCCCACGGCAGGATTCGGCCAAAGCACGTTTAATACGGTCGTCGGCTCCGCCGTCTCGTTCACCGATTCCAGCCTATTCGCCAACAGCTATGCGTGGAATTTTGGCGATGGTGGATCCAGCCCCCTCGCCAACCCCACGCACACCTACAATACGCCCGGCGTGTACACGGTGATGCAAATCGTGCAGCGCGGCCCCTGCACCGACACCGCCTTCAGCACAGTGACAGTGACACTGGTGGGACTCGCAGATGCGATTGCCGGCAGCGGCATTCGCCTATCGGGTTGTTTTCCCAATCCTGCCGCCACGCACGCCGTCGCCATTGTCGAATTGGACCATGCCCAAGAGATGCAACTGGAGTTGCTCGACCTCAGCGGGGCACCAATTGCAATGATCCCGGTACCGGAATTGTCGGCCGGTTCTCACAAGATCCCATTCGATCTCCAATTGGCAAACGGGACACCGATTGCCTCGGGAATGTACCTCCTGCGTCTTTCAAGCGCATCTTCCAACCGATCGATCAAGCTGTTGGTACAACACTGATCCACCGCATAACCCTACGACGATGCCCATCTAGACGCC
>JANMIM010000074.1:0-5148 GCA_031375795.1 Bacteroidota bacterium | reverse complement strand
CGACGGGGCTGTGAGCTACTCCAATTCGGTCGAAGTACTGTTTGGGGGTGATGAATGGGTGACGGTCGCTCCGAATCCAAGCCAGGGCATCTTCAATTTTGAAATCGGGAAATTTGCCAAGGGCGAATTGGTCGTAGAAATCTACAATGTGACTGGCCAATCGGTGACCACGCTGGTGGAAAGGGACAGCCCTGCCGGTGTGCGTCATCTGCAGGCCGATCTCAAAAGCATGCCCTCGGGCGTGTACCTCTACCGCGTGCGCACGGGTCTGCAGGAGCTGAGTGGCCGCCTGCTCAAGATTGATTGATCGTTTGATTTCCTGTGCTTTGCAGGAATCTCATTGGATGCATCACGCCGAGTACACCCCTCGGCGTGATGCATTTTGGGCCGGCACGGTTTCAGGCCAAGCAAGCAGCGGATCGAGCGGCGACGAATACTCGGATTGCGCGGGGGAATGAAAATGTGCGTTTGGTGGTACAATTCTTATCGATCGCAGCGGTCGGCGCATTGTCGGCCTTGCTGATCCAGGGAATCGTGCAATTGTTGCGGAGCAAGGAATGACATACAGCCGAATGAAACGCCGTGATTCAATCGGTGCTGGAATTGTCTACGCCTCCGGCTTCGTTTCCGGAGCTGGTTTCGCCCTGCCTTCCTCGGCCTTGGCTTGCTGGTAGGCTTCCTTGTCATCGTCTTCGCGCTTGTAGGCGGCGATGATCTCGCGCACGAGCTTGTGGCGCACGACGTCGCTGGGCTTCATGCGCACAAAGCCGATGCCGGGCACATCCTTGAGGATGCGCTTGGCTTGCAGCAGCCCCGAGCGCTGGTTGCGCGGCAGGTCGATCTGACTGTCGTCGCCGGTGATGATGATCTTGCCGCCATTGCCGAGGCGGGTGAGAAACATGCGAAACTGCATCTCGGTGGCGTTTTGGGCCTCGTCGAGGATCACATAGCAGTTGCCGAGCGTGCGGCCCCGCATGTAGGCGAGCGGCGCGATCTCGATGATGTTTTTTTCGAGGTAGAGCTTGAGCTTGTCGAAGTGGATCATGTCCTCGAGCGCGTCGTAGAGCGGGCGCAGGTAGGGATCGACCTTTTCCTTGAGGTCGCCCGGCAGGAAACCCAGGGTCTCCCCTGCCTCCACGGCGGGCCGCACGAGGAATATCTTCTTGATCTGCTTCTCCTTGAGCGCCCTCACGGCCAAGGCCACGCCCATGTAGGTCTTGCCTGTCCCGGCAGGCCCGAGCGCAAAGACGATGTCGTTTTCGCTGGCGGATTTCAGGATCTCGCGCTGCCCGGCGGTCTTGGCGCGAATGATCGTGCCACGCGTGCCATGCAGGATAAAATCCTCGTCGTCGATGATGGGCGAGACGGCCTCGCCGCCGCCAAATGAGCCCAGCAGCTCCTGAAAACGGTGCTGCGTCATGCTGCCCCGCTGCCCAAACTCGTCCAGCAGGCTGTCGACCATGTCACGTGCGAGTGCCAATTCTTGCGACGGCCCTTTCAGTGTGAGGTCGTTGCCCCGTGCAACAAACAGGACATGCGGATATTTGGCCTTGATTTGGTCTAGGCGGCTATTGTTGACTCCGTAGAATTCGAGGGGGCTTACCTCCTCCAGAAAAAAGCTGTGCTCGTTCAAAATAATCATACAGTTGCGCCGAGTTTGTGGATTAATGCGCAACAACGGGAGCAAAAATAAGCAAATATTTGGAAAAATTATCGTGGATGGCCGTCATTACGCTCACTACGGACCTCGGAACCCGTGACCACTATGCTGCTTCCTTGAAGGGAACGCTCTTGCGCTTGGCGCCTGGAGCGGCGATTGTGGACATCAGCCACGACATTGCCCATTTCAATTTGTTGGAGGCGGCCTTTGTGGCCAAGAGCGCTTGCCCTAAGTTCCCTGAAGGTTCGATACATATCATCGGCATTGATCCTGAGGGTGGTAGCCGCTTGGGAATGGCCATCTTGCTGCAAGGTGGGCAGTACTATGTCGCACCCGACAACGGGGTCTTGAGCCTGATACGCAGCACCGAGGATGCCGAGGCCGTCTTGGTGGATCTCGAAGCCATGGACCTGCCCGCCAATGGCCGCGCATTCCTTGTGCAAAACCGCATGGCAGTCATCGCCGCAGCCCTGGCCAATGGCAAGTCCATGGCCAGCCTGGGCACCGTGAGCGCCATCAAGGAGTCCCGGTGGGGCGAACCGAGCTATACCGACAGCTCATTGCGCGGCGTGATTGTGCACATCGACCACTTTGGGAATGCATTCACCAACATCCAAAAGGAAACGTTCATGAAGCTCAAGGGCGACCGCTCCTTTCAGGTGTTCATTCGCAACCTGCGCATCCAGCGCATCGTGGGCTCTTATGCCGATGCCTCCAAGGGCGACTCCCTGGCGATCTTCAGCGACAATGGGCATTTGGAAATCGCCATCCGCGAGGGCTCGGCTGCAAAGTTGCTGGGGCTCAAGGTACAGGATATGATGACCATAGAATTCTACGGATGATCACACGCGTCGTCAGGATGGAGTTTGCCCCCGAGAAGGTCGCTGCCTTCCTGGAATTGTTCAATGCGACCAAAAGCCAGATCAGGCATTTCCCCGGGGTGATGTACCTGGAGCTGCACCGCGACGCCAGTAACCCCAATGTATTCTATACTTATTCCCACTGGCAGGATGAGGCTTCCCTGGAGGCCTACCGCGTGAGTGCCTTGTTTGAATCGGTTTGGAGCCGAACAAGGGTGTTGTTTGCGGGTCGCCCCTTGGCTTATTCGCTGGTGAGGGAAATGGTCGTGGACTGAGGATAAGTTTTTCGTGAATAATTCGTGGAAAACTTTGATCAGCAAGGCCGTACATTTGCGATCGAAAAGAACCCCTATTTTTTACCCTTGAAGTCCAACCTCTCAAAATTCGCCCTTGCTGCCATCTTGCTCTGCCTATTTGGGCTGAAAGCGATGGCACAGCACCCGATCGGCTACCAGAGCATCAAAGCGACCAGTCAAGTGGCGACATTTGAGTTCGACAGTCTGGACCGCGCGGTGCTCAAGCAAAAAGCCGCATCCTTTTTTTCCCCAGAACCCATTGCATTGACCTTTGATGTGCTGGTCGCGGCAAATGGAGACGTGAAATACGTGCGGGCACCACACATCAAGTCTGAATTTGCCGAGTTGCGCCTCGCATGCACCTCCGCACTCTACGCCCACGCCTTCGAACCCGTAGACGCCACCTGGGGAGAGCGCTGGTTCAAAGCCAAAATGGTCCTAGAAAACAACTGAAGCAGCCAAAAAAAGCCATAAACCAAAAAAAAACATTCTCCACTTTTCACTTTTCACTTCCCCACTTTTCACTCCCCTCAGTCCGCCGGCTCCACCACAGCGCTCATGCCGCCCTTGCTGTTGGGCATGCGCCAATCTGCCCCATAGCCATGGATTTGGTCGCGCTTCAACTCAGCGCGGTCCTTGTGCGTCGTGTCCACGATGACCCTGCCCTTGGCATCCACCTCGCATGCCATTTGGTAGGCCCTGTCGATGCTGTGCCCAAAGACATCGCCCAGCATCTCGATCACGTAGTCGTATGTGTGGGCGTCGTCGTCGAGCAACACGACGTGGTAGCGGGGCACGTGCACGGTCAGCACTTCCTCCTGCACGATTTCTTGGACTTCTGGCAGGGCAATGTGTGCCCAGATCAATGGTTTCATCGCAATTGAAGGTCTAGGACGCGAGGTCCGTGTGGCGAACAGTGGTGCAAATTTCGGGAAAATCGATCAATCGAGGGGAACCAAGATTTACCAAACCATCAAATATTCTGGCAGGGTGTAGGTCTTGTGGCAATTTTCGGTGATGTACACCGTCACCTTGATCTCGTAGACGCCGGGGACGTCGTAGGCCTTCACGGGCTCCTTGTCGGTGGATGTGGTGCCGTCTCCAAAGTCCCAGAGGTATCTTTCGCCGCGGTCTGTGAGGGCCTTGAGCTTGAAATTCTTCTTGACGTAGGCTGTGTTGTTTTGCACGGAAAGGTAAATCTTGACGTCGATGTCGTCGCAGGTCTGCTCGTCGATGCGCAGGAGCCAGAAATCATTGCCCTTGTCGACCGTGCCGTTTTTCTCGAAGTTGTTGCGCTTCACGCCCAGGGCATAGTACACGCCCTTGCTGTACTCGATGATGTCGACCCCACGCTCGTCGTCGCGGCCGCCGTAGGTCTTGGCCCAGAGCACCTCGCCCTTGGGATTGAGCTTGAACACCCAAAAATCCTCGCCGCCCTTGATGTACTTGTTGGCGAGGCTGATGTATTTGGAATAGCCGGTCATGATGAAGTTGCCGTCGGTACACTCCGCGATCGAGGTGGCAAATTCGTCGGAGTTGTCCCCAAAGATGCGCTCATAGATCTTCTTACCTTGCGGCGTGAGCTTCATGAACCAAAATTGCTTGCCATTTTCATCGGATTCAAAGTTGCCGATGAGGATGATGCGGCCCTCGGTGTCTTCGAGCACCTTGGTGAAATAGTCCTCGAGCTTGCCGCTGTAGATGCGCTGCCATTCGACGGCCCCATAGCGGTCGATGCGGCCCACCCAGCCGTCGCCATTGGTGCGGCGCTCGGTGCCGTCGATGTTTTCTGAGCTCGTGAACCCTGCATAGATGTAGTCGCCATCCCGGCAGGGCGCCAGGCTGTATGCCCAGTCATGGCGATTGCCGCCAAATGCCCAGGCGGTGCGCTTGTCGCCGTTTTCGTCGATCTTCACGGCCCAGAGGTTTGCCAACGGCAACTCGGTCTGCACGTCGAAATTTTGGGAATTGGAGACGCCGCCCACTAGGTACTCGGGCCAGGTCTGCGAACGCACGATGCAATAGGCCTGGTCCACGTCGAGTCCGCCGTAGGTCTTGAGCCACTCGATGTCGCCGTGCTTGTCGACCTTTCCGATGAAATAGTCGCTTTGGTACTCGGTTTGGCCTTTTTCGGGGTGCTCGATGAATGAATTGGTGGCACCGACAAAGATGACGCCCGAGTCGGGGGTCACGACCATGTCGCGGAGTTCATCGCAGCCCGCGCCGCCAAATGGCCGTTCCCAGAGCACATTGCCCATTGGATCGCCCTTGATGACCGATTGAGCCGAATCCGTCATTAAAAAGGGGCTTCGTTTTTTGGTATTTTGATAGC
>JANMIM010000069.1:0-2135 GCA_031375795.1 Bacteroidota bacterium | reverse complement strand
GCTGGAATTTTGGCGATGGCGGCACGAGCACCGTGGCTTCACCCACACACACCTACGCGCAGAACGGCACATATGTGATCTGCCTCACGGTCACCAACAACTGCGGCGCGAGCATAACCACCTGTGACACGACGGTGATCAACATCATCGGCGTCACCAATGCCTTGCCTGGCTTTGAAGTGAGCATTGCGCCCAATCCCATGTCCCAACGTACCACCATCTTGGTGAGCAACAGCGGCCTGCCCAGCGCATTCACCCTGGAACTGCTCGACATGCGCGGTGCCTTGGTGCTGTCACGCAATGGCCAGGTCAATGAGCCACTGATCCTCGAGAAGTCATCATTGGCGCAAGGCATGTACTCCTTCCGCATTTTGCAAGGCGGCATTTCACTCGGTAGCGGCAAGCTCATCGTGGAGTAATTGCCCACAATGCCATAGAGGCCCCGGCACACATTGTGTCGGGGCCTTTTTTTTCAGTTCCCTCGCGGCTCGATTGCCGACCGTTGGGACCCGGCCGACAAACAAGGCCCCCGGGATGCCTGAAAGGACTGCCATCAAGAATTGCCAGCCGATGAAGCCCGCAATGTAGCCGACGGGATTTGCCAATCTGCATGCCGCAAGCAAAGCCAATGAAGCACAGGCTAACCCGTTCATTAACACTCCACCGGCGAAAAGATTTTCCATTATCCACAAAACCAGCAACATGTACAATATTCTATTCACCATCTAAGTTCCAGACCCAAAAGCCTCGATTTTGTCGCGAGCGGCTCGATTTGTCTGCTTACCTTTGGTTTTCATTCGTCCCCAATGCCCATGTTGTATCCTTACGTGAGCCCCGATCGGGGCAAGTTCAAGAAGGTTTTTCGCCAGTCGCTGTTCCTCAAAATGCGCGACGGGGTGGATCTGGCCATCGATGTCTGGTTGCCCAAGGGCTTGACGCCGGGGCAACGTTTGCCGACCTTGCTGCATCAGACCCGCTACTGGCGCGGTGCGGAGTTGCGGTGGCCCTTCTCTGCACTGAGCGACGGGCTTCTGGGCCATGAGGGGAAAATGGTGCGCGAGCTCGTGCTCAATGGCTACGCCTTCGTGAACGTGGACTGCCGGGGCTCAGGCGCCTCCTTCGGCAGCCGCATCCATCCCTGGTCGCCCGACGAGGTGCGCGACGGCTACGAGGTCGCCGATTGGATCGTGCAGCAAGCCTGGTGCAGCGGCAGCATCGGCACCATCGGGATATCCTACACCGGCACCACCGCGGAATTCGCGCGGGGCCTCTCCCACCCTGCCATCAAGGCTTGCATGCCTACCTTCTCGCTGTACGACATCTACGACGACATCGCGCTGCCCGGCGGCATCCCCCACGACGGCTTTGTCGTCGAGTGGGGCCGCGCCAATGCCAGCCTCGACCAAAACACCCTGCCGATCAAGGATCCCCTGATCAAACTCCTCGTCAAGGGCGTCTCGCCCGTCGGCAAAGGCAAGGAGGCCCGGGCCCTGCTGCAAGCCGCCCTCGCCGAGCACCGCCACAACATCGGCGTGCACGAGACCTCGGGCGACATCGAGTACCGTGACCAGGAACCCAAGAACCGCATCGTGCGCAGCATGGACGACTTCAGTCCCCATCAGCACCAAGCGGCCGGCGACAGCAGCGATACTCCCCTGCTTAGCCTCAGCGGTTGGCGCGACGGCGCTTATCCCCATGCCTCCATCCGGCGCTACCTGAATACCAACAGCACCGTGAATCGCCTCATCCTGGGCCCATGGGACCACGGCGGCAAGAACCACATCACGCCCGGCAAGGAGCACGCCCTCGACCTGCAGATCGCCGGCGAGGCCATCAAATTCTTTGACCACTACCTCAAGGGCCACTCGACCGACATCGAGCTGCAGCCGCCTGTGCAATACTACACGATGCAGGCCGAGCGCTGGAAAGGTGCGGCGTCATGGCCGCCACCGGGCTCGGTGATGCAGCCTTTTTATTTGGGCACGCAAGGCAAATTGTCGACCGCTCGATCCGGGGGCGTGCACGTGCAGCGCCTCGTGCACGATCCCGCACAAGGCACGGGTCACTACACACGCTGGCGCTGCCTGCGCATGACGCTCGGCACGGGCAAGCTCTACCCCGACCGCAAGCGCCGC
>JANMIM010000059.1:0-1652 GCA_031375795.1 Bacteroidota bacterium | reverse complement strand
ACTCATATATAATAGGTGGTCACAAATTCCAAGCCAATATGAAAAGTGAAAAGTGAGGAAGTTAAAAGTGAAAAGTTAAAAGTGAAAAGTAAGCCAGCGCTCCGAACTTTCATCCTGATTGTTCCGATCTTCCTTCATCTTTCATCCTTCATCTTTCATCCTGATGTTACCGATCTTCCTTCATCTTTCATCAACAACCGCAACTCTGAACTTTGAACTCTGAACTCTGAACTTTCATCTTCCCTCAATCCAAATCCTCCAAAAGCGCCTCAATCTCCCCCGCGGTCTTCATCTCCCGCTGCCGCCGCGCCAACCCCAGTCCCCGTTGCAAAATGTCCACAGCATCGGCCAATCGATCGACCTTCACGAGCGCAACCCCATACTGATAATATGTGGGCAGGTAATTGGGAAAATCATCCAGCAATTCTCCAAAAGCAAGACAAGCCTCGTCCCATTGCCCGGCACTCACGTACTCCTGCGCGATCGCGTAGGGGAGAAAGGGATCGTGTGGATCGGCAGCCATCAAAGCCTTCAATTGTGTCAGTCTTTGGGGATTCATTTTCCTTTGGATAAATTAAAACCTTGCATAACTTTGCCCTTCAAATTTAGAAAATTAAGCATAAATGAAGTCATTGGTCTGCATCAGTCACGTCCCTGACACGACAACTAAAATCCAATATACGGCAGATGGGAAGGCGCTCGACAAAAACGGAGTGACATTTGTCATCAATCCCTATGACGAGTTTGGTTTGGTCAGGGCGATCGAATTCAAAGAGCAATCGGGTCAAGGCAATGTCACCGTGCTCTGCGTAGGCGGCCCCGACGTGGAGCCTACCATCCGCAAGGCATTGGCCATCGGTGCCGACGATGCCGTGCGCATCGACAACGGCAGCTCTGAGCTCGACGGCCTGTATGTGGCGACGCAAATCGCCAACTACGCCAAGGACAAGGGCTTTGATTTCATCTTCTTTGGCAAGGAGAGCATCGATTCCAATGGCTCTGAAGTGCCGGGAATGGTGGCCGAACTGCTGAATTTGCCCTTCGTTTCCCAAGCGACCAAGTTGTCGGTGACCGGCACCACTGCCAGGCTTCACCGCGAGATCGACGGCGGATATGAGGTGATCGAATCATCCATCCCAGCCGTGGTGTCCTGCCAAAAAGGAATGGCCGAGTGGCGCATCCCCAACATGCGCGGCATCATGATGTCCAAGACCAAGCAATTGGCCGTGTCTCCTGCCATCGCCAGCGATGTCGCCGTCTCCACTGAAAAGCTCCAATTGCCACCGTCAAAAGGCGGCTGCACATACATCGATGCCGAGGACGCCGGCAAACTTGTCGAAATTTTGGTTGATAAAGGTTTGATCTAAGCTCATGTCAGTACTCCTTTTTGCAGAAAACGCGAACGGTAAGTTCAAGAAGGCCGTCCTTGAGGCAGCCGGATATGCCAGCGAACTCGCAGGCAAGCTCAATACCGAGCTGCATGCAGTGTCCATCGGCGAGGTAGGCGCAGACGAATTGGCCAAATTGGGCAATTACGGCGTCTCCAAGGTCCACACCATCACGGACCCTGCCATGAAGGCATTCAGCGACCAAGGCTACACCCGTGCGATTTGTGAGGTGGCCAAGGCTGTCGGGGCCACGTCGGTGATCAT
>JANMIM010000035.1:0-4611 GCA_031375795.1 Bacteroidota bacterium | reverse complement strand
CCTACCGCTACCTGCAAACGGGGCAAATCGCGGAGGCCATGGACGACCTCAACCAAGCCATCCGCAGCAATCCCGAGTATGCAGCGGCACGCAACAACCGGGGCGCACTTTTTTTGTCGCGCATGGAGTTGGAAAAAGCCCGCCAAGACCTGTACCTGGCCCTGAAACTCGACCACGAAAATCCGTATGTACACCGCAACCTCGCGATGTGGATGCTGCTCTCAGGCGACCATGAATCGGCCAAGGACTTCCTGGAAAATGCACGGCTCCTCGGATTACAAGCCCAGGACGGCATCTTCCACGAAAATCCATGATCCTTGGCAGCAATTGCGACTCTTCTCGATTTTCATGCATCTTTAGGGAATGGATCGCAAATTCCTCACACTCGTCCTGTCATTTGCCGGCCTGCTGGCGCTGCTTGCTGGTGCCGTGGCGGTCTACCAACTGATCTTGCACGGCCATGGCGGATTTGAATTCAGGATGCACCGAGGGCGGTATTAGGCCATCGTCTCAGCCGTCGATCACAGGGTGATGCGTCAGGACTCCCTCTATCGGTTCAAAATGGGCGCATTGGACGATCCCGCAACCATCGGCGTCGCTGATGAAGGGCTGGCTATGCGCGGATCGGGCGCTGGCAATCTCTGGGCCATCCGACAAGGCCAATGCCTGCAGGTTTGGATCGAAACCGTGGACCGTGGGCATGCGGGTGAGTTTGGCTATGGGTTTGTAGGGGTGGCAGACTCGGCGGCAGAGGGGTGGAATGCAGATGAATATGGGGAGCGATGGAAATCCGGAATCCAGCTCGACGAGCATTGGCACACGATTTACAACGACATGAATTGAAAATCCGGTTTCGATAATTGATCAAAAGAGGCTAATTTGCCATTCTATTTCTCGAAAACTCAACCAAAATTCGATTGCTCAGGTATCTTTCTTTGGCGCTTTTCTTGAGTTTGTGCATCGCCTTGCAGGGGCAACCCGGCAAGCCGAGTGTGCGTGACTTTGTCACCGTCGATGCAGTGCCCAGCGCCCAAGCCATTGGCGTGGCCGAGCTTGTGTTGCCCACCGATTCCGCATTCACCCTGAGCAGCGATGGATTCAATGTCGCAGGGGAAATGTCCCAAAACGCCAATTGCAAGGACGGAAGCGCCAATTGGATGAAATTTGGAAAGGCGAGATTCCGCAAAGACACCCTCTTGGTCACAATCTTCAGGCTCGACCGCCAATATGTGCATCAACTACAGATCAAGATCTGGAAGGGCCAATTTCTCACAACCTATGTCATCAAGGCCCGCAATGGCATGTCTGAGGTAAGCGTGCTGCCGACCGACCAGGTGCTGGTGCTGGAAAAAATCAATTTCGTGCAGGGTGATGAGGTCACCGGCTTTGTCAACTTCCGGGGCACACGCTGGGAGGGAAAGCCCGGCGGCAGGCCGTGGGAATCCAAAAGAGACTGGATAGAAAGCACTTATGTGGTGCGTGGCCCTTTTAAGATCGCCATTGAATAGCCAAGATATCCCCCATTTCAGCTTTGGAATTGATTTGCGAGATTTGGGCATGCGCAAGGGTCGGCTCATTTTGCTGTTGTGTGCCTGGGGCCTGCTGCCACTGGGCCTAGCAGCGCAAGCACCCGTGGCCCAAGCCGTCGGCCCGGCGCTCACCGAGAAACCGATGATGCGCATCGGTCTACTTGCCGACGCGCAGTATTGCGACTTTGATGCAGAAAATGGCCGATTCTACCGCCTCTCCATCGAAAAACTCCACCAAGCCGTCGACACATTCAATGCCCAGAAGGTGGACATGGTGATCAACCTCGGCGACCTCATCGACCGCCACCTGATGAGTTATGGGCGCGCCATGGCCGAGCTGCGGCGCTTGCAGATGCCCGTGCACCACATCTTGGGAAACCACGAGTTCTGGGCCGTGCCCTTTCAATTGCAGGAGGGCATATTGGATTCACTGGGCCTCAAGAGCACCTATTGCGACATGGAGGTCCCTGGGTGGCGTTTCTTGATGCTGGACGGCACCGAGCTGGCCGAATATGCCCAAGGTGCACACCGCGACCTGCTGGAGGAGTCGGCAGCATGCCGCAACAGCCTGCTGGGCCACAACAATGCAGCCTTGTGGAACGGCGCCATCGGCCGGGAGCAGATGGCTTGGATCGACTGGCAATTGAAGGAGGCAGAGGCAGCCGGCGAGCAGGCCATCCTGTTTTGCCACTTCCCGATCAGCCCGCCGGGGCACCCGATGACGCTCTGGAACGAGGCTGATCTACGGGTCTTGCTGGCTGGGCACCCGAGCGCGCAGGCATGGGTCGCAGGTCATGCCCATGGGGGCGGCTATGTGTATCTCGAGGCCGTGCACCACGTCACGATGAGCGGCATGCTCATGACCGCCGACTCCAATTCCTTTGCGATCATGAACCTCTATCCCGACCGCATCGTGCTTCAGGGATTTGGCAGGGAGCCCTACCGCGTGCTGCCCTTGAGCGGCGCGCAGGTGGCCGCAGACACCGTCCTACCGATGGCGCAGACGCCCCCCGATGCCACGCCACCACTGGAGATTCCCTGTGTGGACCGCAGCTTTTTCAACCCCATCGGGCGGCTGGTTTTCTCCGAGGAAACCGACAGCTTGGCGGCCCAAAAACTGCCCCGGCTCAGGCCCGGTTACTACGGGGTTTGGGAGCAAAGCCAGGGTCAGTACAGGTTCAGAAGGGTCGCTGTTTTGCCCCGGTGACATGCAGCTTTAGGGGCGGAATCGAAGGCTCGTTGTGCATGGATTTTGAGTGACCCCTGAGCCACTGGATCGCGCGACCAAGGGACTGCTGCGGACCTCGGGTGAATGAAATCCTTACCATATTTGAACCAGCACTACCGAGGCTAACAACCGTTAGCCAATCCGCATTTTCAAAAAATTTGATGGGGGCCAATGGCCGATTGTTGACAGCTGCCGCCCATCGTTTCCGATCGATTTCAAGGGTCGCCCGACAGGCTGAACGGAGGCTGGCCGAAGGGATAACGGGTGTCAAAAAGCAGTGGACAAATGGCCTAAATGGTTGCAGATTCGCTTGAAAAATCCCTTCCAACCGCTTCGCTTTCGCCGACTCAGCCAACGAGGAGGATTTTGACATTTACCTCAATCATTACTTGATCAAAACATTCATAAATATTTGATTTTAAATTATTAGCAGTCGAATTATACAAAACCACATCGCTGCAATCCTTTTTGGCCAATGACCTACACCAAGATTTTTGGCATGGCATCCCGAAACAGCCCAAATGCCGCCACTTCATCGATTGCTAAGTTTTTCGGGAATTGCTAAGGGCGAATCGGATGCTAATTTGAATGGATATTTTTGGAAAAATACATTATAATCATCTGAATATCAGGCAATCATAGACATTTTGATTCACCAACACTTTTTGGGGGCCTGATGATCGGGATTTTGCTGGCCTGAATCTGTCGTTTTGCCCTACCTGTTGGATATGGAAACGTGGCCTCAAGTTGCCGCCTTTTGCCGATCGGTCGGCAGCTCCTACCCCATTCAGCAGGCACCGAATTCACGGCATGTTCGGCAACTTTCCTGTTCAAAACAAATCGCGATTTCACCCAAACAATTTCCCGATTTTGGAGTTATCATGACTGGTAGCCATCCTACCGCAAGCGTATGACACAAGACAATTTTGAGTTTGACAAGGACGTGATCGCACGCAGTTTCGAGGTGCCGGTCGTCGTCGATTACTGGTCTCCGACCTGCGGGCCATGCCTGTTTCTGGGACCGATTCTGGAGAAGCTTGCCAGCACCGCCGAGGGCAATTGGGAGCTTGTCAAGATCAATACCAACGAGCACAATCGCCTTGCCTACGAGCACGGCATCAGCTCCATTCCCCATGTGAAAATGTTCTCCAAGGGCAAGGTCGTTTCAGAGTTTGTAGGCTCCCTTCCCGAGGGTACTTTGGTGAAGTGGCTGGATGAATTCATCCCCACCGAAGCCAAGGAACAACTGGCCGCGATCCGGGAAAAACTCCATGGCCAAGACCACGACCAGGCCCTCGCCGACCTGCGTGTGTTTGCCAATGCCAACCCCGGCCTACCCATGGCCGGGCTCGTGCTCGCCTCGGAAATCGTCTTTGACGCACCCGAGGAAGCGCAGGCACTCATCGCCGAAATCAAGCAGGGCGACCTGCTTTGGGAGTCCGCCGAAAACGTGCGCTTGCTCGCCGAGCTGGGCACCTTTGAGGACAGCTCGGGCAGCGAGGCCGGTCGCCAAATGACCATCGCTCGCGAGGCGCTCCATGCCAGCGACATGGAGGCCGCCCTGCAAGCGATGATCGCCGCAGTCGAAGCCGACAAGGCACACGCCAAGGAATTGCCCCGACGCGGCACCATCGCCCTCTTCAGGATGTTTGGTTCGCAGCACCCGCTCACGATCAAGTACCGCCGCCGGTTTGAGACGGCGCTGTACTGAAATCGTTTGACCTGAAAATGCGGGGCCCGGGTCCCGCATTTTTGATTTCCACCAACCGACCCGCCGATGAAGGAAGCAAAGAAGTTTCGCCGCACGCTGGTACTGGGCGACGTCCACGGCGCCCACAAAGCCCTCGTGCAGGT
>JANMIM010000004.1:0-5280 GCA_031375795.1 Bacteroidota bacterium | reverse complement strand
GCCCTGTGGCTTGAGGTACCGCTGCACCATCGGAAACAGGTGGTCGTAGAGGTCCAGGTTGCCGAGCTCGTAGTGGAGGATGAGCAGGTAGATGCGGGCCGCGCGCTGTGCGTCTTGCCGGACTTCAGTTTTCTCGCCGTGGAGGAGTTTGGTGAGCCATTTGAGGGCCTCCTTGGGCTTGCCTAGAAAGAAGAACATTACCATGAGGTTGTAAATGAAGCCTATGCGGCGCGAGTCGGGGATGATGTCGCCGTAGGCTTGCAAGCCCTTCTCGATGGCCGGGGCGCTTTGGACGGCTTCCTCGAATTGCCAAGTGTTGAGGCAATAAAAGAATGTGTAGAAATAGAAATTGGAGAAGTGCTCGGCGCGTTCTTGGATGCTCGAGCAAGATAGCCGCTCCATTTTTGCCAAGGTCGCTGGGAAGGGTTCCAAATTCTTGGTTCGATCGCAAATGCTCAGGAAGTTGGAGAGCGCGCGTTGGAATTGGTAGGGTTCATCTGCGATCCAGTGTGGATTTGACTCCCAAAGCGCCACGTTGGCAGCATACAGGGCGTAGGCGTCGCTCAATTCGCCCAGCAATTGATGGCAGTAGGCGCGGCAAAGGTAGAAATAGCTCTGCGAACGAAAGGTTGTCGCGGCCTTGGCATCGAGCAGCATTGGGGTTTTGATCAATTCCCTCACGTTGGACAATCCAGCCTGCCTATCTAGTTGCATCTGCTGCCGCAAGAGGGTGTAAACCCTGTCATACAACTCGATGTAGCGGTACTCGACATCGAGTTTCTCGAGTGCGGATTTTCGTTCGTTCTCAATTCGTTCCAATTCAGCTGCCAGTTTGTCCCGTGCCGTGAGTTTCACCAGGCGCCTCTCGATGTCGAGCAGCACGAGCAAGTCTTGGAACCTCTCATATTGTTCACCGAATTTCTTGGCCTTCTTGAGCAGCTTTTGGCAGTGGACGCCCATTCTTTTCTCCTCCAAAAAGGCAATGTCCTGCAGCATCTCGCGCATTTGCACGTCTGCCCCCTTTCCACTTTGGTATCCCCGCATCGCCTTCAGGATCATTTGGAACAAGTAGTGCTTTTGCGAGGCCAATTGTGATGCAGGCACGATCTTCTTGAGGGCCTCGTCGTCGGGTTCTTTTTGGTGTGCGATGGCCTCAAACAGCCTCAGGTAGATGTTTTTGTCCCCCATCACATGGCGCTGGGCTTGTACTGTGAAGTACCGGCGCTCGCTTTGGTCGAGGGAATGAATGAGGGCTTCTAGGGGTTGTTGGGTGGACATATCTTGCAGTTCAACGAAGGATTGCAAAATACATAAATCGGGTGGTTTTAGGATGTCGTGTGCCATGTGTAAGCAGGACAATCGCTCTGAATATGCATTTTTGATCTCCTGTTTCCCGTCCTGCCGCGCCGAAGGTACGGTCTCTCGTTAGCTGGGTGCGGCAGCCCCCTGCAATTCGCAACGGTTGATGAAACGCGTCGAAGGTGCCGTCACTGTTCGTCCAATTCAGTGTTAGCCAATAGAGACGGCACCTTCGGCGCGTAGGGTTGTGGATATGCGTTTTTGCCCGACGCTCACGCATCGGGCTACCAAGAGACGGCCCGTTCCGGGCGAACAATGCACACACACATTCCAAATGTCCATGAAAATGAAATCAAGAGCGATTGCCCAGACAAGTGAACTTGTATTCAGATACAATTCAAAATTATTGCTATATTGGCAATAGATCAACGCGCTATGAAACTTTGGAAACCTCTATTTGTCTTTGTCTGGGTTGTACTATTATTGTTCAATGGTTGCAGCACCAAGGATCAGGTAGAAGAGCCATCAGTCGCAACGAAGCCCATTAGTAATCTTGATTGTAGCGAAAAGGGTCGACAAGTTTTCGACGATAGTACACGGGAAGCTTTGGTTGATTCTGCTGCGAGTTTGGCCGAAAAAGGATCTCCATCGTATGTCACGATTGTCAATGAGCTGGACTACCGGTCGTACTATTTGAAGGGTTTTGATCCCGCCTTATTGCAATATTCAGACACGCTATTGCTCGTTACGAAAGCCATGTTGGATCGCGCCTATTTCAGTGGATCGTCGATCCGCGACATTATGGATCAGGTGAATGACCAGAAATGGTTTGTTGCCCCGACGCTTTCTGAACTGATCCAGGTCATATATGATGAAAGACGTGTTCCGATCATCGAACTTCTAAAACGGACGACCAATCCAATGTATATGGCCGTTGCTGAGGATGTTGCGCACAACACAGTAATGCTGATTCCGGATGAAAATTTGTATGGCACTCGTTCGACAATTACAGGAACCTTTACGGCAAATAGAGAGAGCTTAGAAGATTGGTTGGATGGAGGTTGTTGCAAATCATGTAGCCTTGCTAGTTTGTCGGTATTTCCGAAGGCCTTCCCGAGGACGCGAAGCGGAACTTTGCTGCAAAACGACTGGGTGCTCACGGCTGGACATAATCTAAAGGTTGGTCAGACGTGCATCGTTATCCGGAATTTTCTTGATACGGTGTCGACCTCTCCAGTAAAATTTCCCAATGCCCAAGTTGAAGTCGGGGATATCGTATTTGTTGAGTTTGGTGCAGCAAGAAATCCAGATTTTGCGCTGGTTCACCTGCGTCATGGATTTGGTGGTGGATTCAGTCTTGAAACCACAGCAGCGCCGATTTCCACTGGGGACAGTTTGTTTATGTCAGGCCATCAATTGGGGATGCAGATGATCGGTGACCCAGCGGGCAGGGTCATCGACCCACCCGCCGCAAATTTTTCAAATTATTTCTTTGCGGATCTACAGGTCTACTCGGGTACTTCGGGCGCCCCTGTAATGCGATATCATTTGGGAGCGAATAGAATTCTCGAAAAGAGCTTGGTCGGGATTGTTGTTGGGAGCGGAGGCTTGGATGATTTCTATCGAGTTGATCGTGACATCACTTACGCTTGGAACCCGCGACCGAAAACTTCTGTTGTTGGTGCACGCATCCTGTATTTGAATTCAGATTTGCGTACACGAATCCAGAATATTATGATGGAAGAAGATTCTGGTGATCCAAATCCGAATACGATTTCGGTGAAGTCTGATAGTCTTACGTTTTCAATGAAAAATCACCGGATTTACATTCATGGTGATTCGATTTATGTCAAATCGGACGAAAACTATGATGCCATTCTTTCCCTTAAGTACCCTCTATCCGTCCTAATGTGTGGAGATTCAATTCACTTTTGGACAAACAGTACATTGGAGGATAATTATGATGCAGGAGTTCTCTCAAGACTTCCTATCCATCAAGAAAGTTGGCCATTGGACATCATGATTCCCGGTGACACCTTGCATCATCTTGTGTTCAAGCCCAAGGCTGGAAAAGACATCGTTAACCAGACACCGCTACCGGATGGACAGACCTACATGCTCCTCGACGGGATAGGCATCTCCGATGTGGTGGACGAGCTGCCAGACCTAGGAAAATACCATCGGCATTTCATGTGGCTATGCGAATGCGAGTACATTGAATTGAAATTTTTCAATATGGCCTATGAAAATGGTCAGAAGCCGGCGATTTCGATCAGGACCGTGAAACCCTTTGTCCCGATTTACACTCGTTCGGAAGAGACTAAAAGATAGTTGTCGCTGCATTTCAGGCCCTTGAAAACTCAAAAAAGACTTAAGATGTGCCCTCCCCAAAACCGTGGGAGAGGATCCGCCAACGGTGCCCCCCCCCCCATTTCCAGTGACCCCAAAAATCCACCCAAACAAGGGATGCGACCCGCATCCCCTCTGCGCAGCTTTGCATAGTCGCATGTCGCGACGCCTGAAATCGACCACCTAATTTGAATTGCTGATGCCACGTCCACCTGTTTTTCGCGCTGCTGGAAGGCTTTGACTTCCGATTTGGAGGGGCTGCAAAATGGGCTTCCTGCCACCTGGGAGGCCATTTTGGTCGCGCTACGGCGCGAAATGAAACCCAATAATCACCCCTCATTTCGTTTCCCGGTGCGCAGATGTCCCCGCATCTTTACTCCATGAAACATGCTGGCTACCGCGTCACGGTCCAGCGAACGAAAACTCAATGTCCGCTAAGATCTGAAGTCAAATTGCCAAGGGAAGGCAAGCGTTGAATGCATCCAAATTCGAGTGGGCCCGCTCGACAGGGGAGATTCATGCCTGCATTTTCCACGAATTGTCTGTGAAGTTTAATTCTTAAAACCAAAGGAAATTTGTATGAAATCTCAACTACTTTCAGTGGCCCGGGCAAGCTATGCCCGCGCCCCAAGGGCAGCATCTGCCTCGCTCACTCCCAAATATTGCGCTCTGTTTGCCTTTTGGATGGCTTTCACGACCCTCGGGCTCTCCGCGCAATCCTATACGGAAATGGATTTGTCTGATTTCACGTATGCCGTCATCGGTTCCGAAGGCATGCTCGACGCCGGCGACACCGCTACCTACACGGTGACGTTGGGTGACGTGAATTCACCCGCAAACGACGTGATCGGCTTGCGCCTCGACCTCACGCTCGACAAGGATGCCCTCGTGCCCTACGGCGCGGGCTTGTCGGTAAACGGCTCGTGGTGCTTGGATCCGACCAATCTCTACACGGAGGTCGTGCCCGATGCGTCCCATCACCTGAGCCTGCTGTTGCGCTCTGCGGACTATTCCTCGCAATCTGGCGCGGGTATGGTCTTCACTTTCAGGCTGATCGCCAATGCGAGTGGGTTCTCAGCGGCAGACTTGATCGACCAAGAGGGCGGCATCGTGATCGTCGAGAACATTGACGTGCGCCTAGCCGCGCCACAGCCTAATATGGAAAATGCAGATGCACCAAACGCTGCGCAATACTTGCCATCGCACAAGCCTGCATCAAGTGCAGGTACACCTAGCGCGGTGCAGGGCCACGCATTCCCCAACCCGACGCAGGGCCGCGTGACGCTCCCGCTACGCATGGAGGCGGGCACGCAAGCCTACCTGCTCGCGCCTGATGGTCAGCGCCATGCGCTCCCCCAAAGCGGCAGCTCCGACAGCGCAATCTTCGACCTGCATGAATTCCCCAATGGCCTCTACCAACTCGTGATCCAAAAGGAGGGCCGACCAATCTATCAGGAACGTATCCTCAAAATCTAGAGCGATTATTGAGTTTTCGTTCTTTCAGAGCGCGGCCTCGCCAGGGGCCGCGCTCAATTATTCCCCCCCCCCTGTTTGAAGAAGAATTTACAGAATTTGCAGAATTGTAGGAATTCAAATTATGGTGTATGGTGGCTGCTGTGTGAGGCTGATGTT
>JANMIM010000011.1:0-9708 GCA_031375795.1 Bacteroidota bacterium | reverse complement strand
GTCACGACGGGATTCACGATGGCCGCCAAGAAGAATGCGGAATCGGCTGGCGAAAGCGAGTCTTTGGGATGGATGCAATACCTCTCTGGCAAGCTCGGGGTGGTGATCATGGGCAGCATCATCGTGGAGCAAGACGGCAAGTATTACAACCGACTCGTGGTGGTGGGCAATGACGGCTTGGTGCTTCAATATGACAAACGGCACCTATTCAGGATGTCGGGCGAGCACGAGGTGTACACGGCTGGTACCGAGTTACAGGTTCTGTCCCTCAAGGGGTGGCGCATTTGCCCGCTGATCTGCTATGACCTGCGCTTTCCGGTCTGGAGCCGCAATGGGGAGTCACCCGGCGGGGCGATGTGGTACGATCTGCTGGTGTATGTCGCCAACTGGCCAGAGCGCCGTGTGGGGCATTGGAAGGCATTGTTGCAGGCCCGGGCGATCGAGAACCAGGCCTGGGTGGCTGGCGTGAACCGCGTGGGTACCGATGGCAACGATGTAGTGTACAGCGGCGACAGCATGCTCATCGACGCGCTGGGAACGGTGGTCGCCCACGGCGACCGCACGGAATGCCTGCTCACAGCGACATTGGATTGGGATGCGCTGGCCGAATACAGGGAGAAATTTCCAGCTTGGCGAGATGCCGACAAGTTTGAATTGTATGGCTGACCGTTCATTGAAGTGCTGCCAAGAGGCTGGCAAATAGTTCAGCGCCGCGTGACGGCACCTCGTCAAAAGCACCCAAGGAATGCGAAACCGAGAGTTTGCACCAATCTCGGGCACCCAGCAGCCGCTCAAAATCGGCTTGTGAGACCAGGCTCAGGCTTTGGAATTCATCCTGGTTGCGCGTCCAGTCCCATGGACTGTCTTGGAGGCTCAGTTCCCAGCCGGCGGCAGCGAGCAGGGGATGGGCAGCCGCAAGCGCAGGTAGAAACTGCTCCCGCCATGTCCCTGAAAGCAGCAGGTGAAAGCTGAATTCCTCGCCCCAGACCAGCAAGGCACGGAAACAGAACATGTCTTCGCCTGCAAAGACCCGTGGACAATCGAGTGCCCTCCAAGGCAAGGCGTTGAGGTTTTCGCCACGGTATTGCCGTCCTGGTCGTGCAAAAAGTTCGTTTGGCAGCACATTGTTGTTTTCTTTCACCAAGGATTCGATTTCCCTTTTCAAAGCGTCAAAAAGATCACTAATTTTTCCATCGATTGTGGCCTTGGTATAAAAAAACGCTTTGTCCTGCAAGACAAGCATTTCGGCAGAATTCAAAATGGGAGATGACATAATTTCAACGGGGATCAACTAGCGGGTGAAGTTACTCAACAGGTTCATATTCATGTCTTACTTCAATCCCTTTCTGAGGAGTTTTGCGGTATGCCTTGTGATTTTGGTGTTGCAGTTTCTCTCGCGTTACAAGTCAGACCTGTTTGGCAAGGGCTTGAGCACGACCACGATCTTGGAGATCTTTTCCTATGCGAGCATCTCGCTGATGGTGCTCGCCCTGCCGGTGGCCGTTTTGCTATCGTCGCTGTTCACGATGGGCAATTTTGGCGAGAACTACGAGCTCGCCGCCATGCGCTCTGCTGGGATGTCGGTGCCGCGCATCCTCAGGCCCATGTTTTACCTCACGCTGGTGATCAGCTTCATTTCCTTTGGCATG
The DNA here is from genome assembly GCA_031375795.1 of Bacteroidota bacterium. Classification (GTDB taxonomy): domain Bacteria; phylum Bacteroidota; class Bacteroidia; order J057; family JADKCL01; genus JADKCL01. The sequence continues at coordinate 8,059 of JANMIM010000011.1, read as the reverse complement.
TCGTCTTATGTCGTGCCATGGGCCAATCTCAAGCTCTACCACATCCTATATGATGTGCAGCGTCTCAAGCCGGTGTTTCGGCTGGAGTCGGGTCACTTCAATGTCGGCGTGAGCGACTATGCGATCAGGATCACCGACAAGAACGTGCGCAAGGAGATGCTCTATGGCGTGAGCATCTATGACCACACGCATGCCGTGGGCGACACGATGGGCGTGCAGATCTTGCATGCAGGCACCCCCGAGCAGTGGGTGATGATCAATGATTCCTCGAGCCGCAACAACCGGTTTGTATTGGCCGACTCGGGCACGATGAAGATCGACCCCTATGGCAAATACCTGAACATGATGCTCTACAGCGGCTGCACCTACGAATGCAAGATCGACTATGGGCGACACGCCGTGAAGACGGAGCGATTTGTCAGGGTCGCCTTTGATTCGCTCTTCTACAGCTTTGACATGAAGGGATTCGCGGCCGATTCCTCGCAAGAAGATGATTTCCGGAGCCACCAATACATGCTCAACTTTTCGCAATTGGGGGGAGCGATCGACAGCATCAAGGGCGTGAAAAAGGAATTGAGCAGGCAGCTGGCGGTCAAGCTGGAGTACCAATTGCATATTGACTCCACCTTCTTGCTGGTAGACACGACCTACGATGCGATTCCGCCAGAAAACCTGATCCTACAGTTTCCGCGCGATGGCCGCAAGAAAATCCTGAACAATGCGATCTCTCGGGTTACCAATGCCTTGCGCAACAGCTATGAGGCGATCCCGATTTTTGACCGGGAGGAGAAGCGCATTCGGGAGCGTGCGATCGAGTTCCACGGCAAGATGTCGTTGCCATTGGCGTGCCTCATCTTCTTGTTTATCGGTGCACCGCTTGGGGCGATCATCCGCAAGGGTGGGATAGGGGTGCCCATCGTGGTGTCGGTGGTGCTGTACCTCACCTTTTATGTGTTGATGATCCAAGGGAAGAAAATGGCCACCGAGGGCGTCATTTCGCCATTTGTGGGGGCTTGGTTGCCCGTGTTTGTGATGCTTCCATTGGCCTTGATCCTGAGTCTGGAGTCCACGGCATCGGTGCGATTCTTCACCACCGACAACATTTGGCACTTCACAAGAAACGTGCTGCGCATCATCATCATCACCAATCCGCTTTATTGGATCTACCGCATTCCACCGGTGGGCCGCTTTGTACACTGGGTGCTCAAGCCGCTGGCACGCATATTTGTGCGCAAGGAGTCCAAGCGCACATTTCGTGTGCGGCGATAGGTGCCGTCGCATCATCCACGATGCACTGTCCTACGGCTACAGATATTTCCTTAGCTTTGGGTAAATGAAGAGGCTGCTTGGATTCTTGCTGCTGATGTTATTGGCTGATGCCGCAACTGCGCAACTGGCCAAACAACGACTGTTTAAGGTCGATCCTTTGTCATTTGTATTCAAGGAGTTGCGTGTCTCCATCGAGCACCGCGCCTACAAGGATTACTTCTGGACCATTTCCCCGTTTGGCTACCATCAGTTTTGGCGTAGCCGCAGCGATGAACCCTTTTTTCGTCCAGAGTTTCCCCAAAAGTACTATGGCGCAGGCATCAGATTGGGCGCCCGGCGGTATTTTATCCCCAAGGGAGCCTCTCCCCACGGCTTCTTTTTGCAGGCCCATACGGGGTATCGGCACCTGTGGATCAACCATTACACGACCGACCTGGAGATTTTTGACAAGGCTCGTTTTGGGCAATTGCTGCTCGGAGGCACGGTAGGTTATCAGATCATCACGGGTCCGCGCAAGGATTTCTGCTACGGCATCATCGGCGGATTTGAAAAGATGTTTCCTGTCGGTTACCACAGTTCCACTGGCGCCACCGACAAAAACGACATCACATCCAATTGGTACGAATTTCCCTTTTTGTTTCGAGGGCGATCAGGCTTGCGCATCTACCTCGGGGTGGAGGTAGGATTCGCCTTTTTGCAAAAACACCTCCACTGGTAGATGATCGACCTCCCCGTCTTGCGTGATTTTGTTTCCAGATGGCTCGCCGATCATGGATTTGGTGGCGTGCCCGTCGTTTGGAAATGGCAGGTCATTCGCGAGGACGCCGACTTGGCCGCACCCTTGCAGGGCCATCACCTGTCGATGCCGCAAGAGGGCGCGTTGGTGGCGGCCATCCTGCATGCGTTTCCCGACCTGGGGGCTTGTTTTTTCGACCATGGTTTCCTGAACCTGCGATTTGCGTCCAGGTCTTGGGGGATGTTGATTCAAAATTGGGTGGCGAATCCGGTGGATTTCCTGGCAGAGGCGTCGATCCCCGGCGACCTATGGCAGATCACGATTTTCTGGCGGTATCGCCTGCTCAAGACCTTTCACGAGGCGGCCATCTTGGCGGAAATGAAGGGTTGGGACACAGAACAACGCATGGATTATGAGCCCAAGGCATCGGAGATGAAGATGCTGAAGCTCATGCTTTCCTTGGGAGGCCTGTTGCAGCAGAAGCGGGATGTGCAGGGCAAGCGCCTTGAAATGATGACGCAAATCCAAGAACAGATCGCGCTGCTCTGGCAGGAACCGATCTTGTTTCCGGTGGATCCTGCGGGTTCTGCTTGGCGCCAAGGTCTGCTGCGACTCGCTTTGCAAGCCGCAGAGGCCATCGGCGCCCCCTCCAAACAATCGCTGACGGCATCGCTGCAACGGCAATGGTGAAAGATGCGCCCAGTTGTGGAATAAGCTGTGGAATACTCAGTCCCGCCGTCTGAGCTGTTGCCCCACAAATCCCCTATTTTTCACTACTTTTGCCCGCGTATGTTTAGATATTTCAAGTCAAAAGAGTTTCTGATCACCTTGGGCGTCATCTTGGGTGTGTCGATTGCGGCCTATGTCGTGTTTTTCTACCTCTTTTTGCCCTATTACACCAACCATGGGGAAGAATCCGAGGTTCCGGATGTGAGCAAAATGCAGTTGGAGGAGGCGATCACCGCCATCGAGGATGCCGGATTGGAATACCGTATCGCGGATTCGATCTATTTGGTGACAGCCAAGCCCTTGGAGGTCGTCTCACAAGACCCCGTCGCCCACTTCAAGGTGAAACCCGGGCGCCCTGTCTACCTCACCGTCAACAAGGTCGTGGCACCGATGGTCGCTTTTCCAGACATCAGCGGTGTGTCGCAATACCAAGCCAAGTTGCGCATCGAGGGGGCTGGTTTGGTCACAGGCGATCTCAAATATGTGCCGCATGAATACCGCAACTTGGTGCTGGGAGCCTCTTTCAAGGGCAAGAAGCTCAAGGAGGGCGAAGAGTTGCGCAAGGGCAGCCGCATCGACTTGGTGGTGGGCGAGGGCAAGGGCAATGTCAAGGTGGAGATCCCATCCCTCGTGGGCAAGCCCTACGAAATTGCCGTCTCCACGCTGCAAAGGTTGGGACTCAACATGGGAAATATCCGTTTTGACGAGGCATCTACCAAGCCCGTGGGTTCTGTGATACAACAGCATCCTTCATTTGCAGAGGGCGACTCCTTGCATTTGGGTGCTGAAATCGACCTTTGGGTGGCTGGGATGGAGCCATCGGAGCCGGTCGAGGGAGCTGGTGACACGATCGTCGGCGGAAACCAGTGATCTTTTCCATCCAGAACCTTTTGCATATTGTCCTTTTTCCAAATACGCTAAATTTAGGCTTTGGTAATTCAACTGATAGAGCTGATGCATCTGCGATTTCTTAAAATTTGGGTCTTGCCTTTGCTGATTTTGGCCCTTTTTGGGAGGGTTTGTGCCCAGGAAGTCTTGATTTCGGATGCAGGAATCCCGTCGCGCAGCATGCCTGCTCCGCAACGTGGGGCAGGGGCCATCGGCACGCTTCGCACGACCACCCTGACCCTGCCGTTTTTTGACGATTTTTCCTATGATTCGCTTTCTCCTGATACCGCACGTTGGGGGATTCATCCGTTGGATGGGCATCGGCCTGCGCTCAGCAACGCCAAGGGGCACAACCTGCCCTCCAAGGGTGTGGCCACCTTTGACGGCGCGACCTTCAGTGGTGTGAAATACGATGCGACATTTGGCTCGGGTCTCAGGGATACGCTAGCGAGCAAGCCGATCGACATCAGTGGCTTCGGTCCTGCAGACAGCCTGTTGTTGAGTTTTTTTGTGCAGCGCGGTGGCATCGGCGAGTCGCCTGAGGCGACCGATTCCTTGGTCGTCTTGTTTGACACCACCGGCAACTTTGACTACGCCCAGGTTTGGGCCTTGAAAGGCACAGGCACATCTGAAAACGCTTTTCAGCTGTACTTCATTTCGTTGAGTCAGGCGAATTATTTCCACAACGCCTTTCGCTTCAAGTTTGAGTCCTACGGCTCGTTGAACGGTGAATTGGACCAATTTCATTTGGATTACGTGGTCCTGGACGCGCAGCGCAGCCGGCTGAATACACAATTCAACGATGTCTCGCCCACACGATTTGCACAGTCGCCCCTGGGGGAGTACACCGCCGTGCCACGCAAGCAATACAGGCGCCAAGGCGCGATGTCCACGACACGCACGCTGGTCAGCAATGCGGGCGACCCTGCTAGTTCCGCGAACCTGAGCCTGGCCATCGACGACCCGATCGGCGGAAATGTTTTTGCTGGGACGACGATCGTCTCCGCAAGCTTGAGCAGCCTGCCCGGCTTTGCGCACGACACCGTCAATGCAAGCGCATTTTCCAACCAAGGCGGCAATTGGGGACAGTATGGCGGCATTCGATTGACTGCAAGCAAGTCCTCCCCAGCCGATCTGCATCCTGAAAACGATGTGATGCACACGACCTATCGCGTCGATTCGATCCTGGCGATGGACGATGGTGTGAGCGACATCGGGTACGGGCTTACCAACGCCAGGGCCTTTTGCCAAGAATACCACATCGATCAGCCCGATACGATGGTCGCCGTTTGGATTCACTTTGCACCGACGATGCATTTCAATTCCTCCATTAACCAGAGTACCGACCTCGAAGGCAAAGGTTTTCGTTTGGTGGTTTGGGATACCTTGGAGGTGGACTCCTCCCTGATCGAGACAAGCGGAGGCATGAATGTGAACTATGGCTCCTCGCTCAACGAGTATGTGCGCTACCGCCTCATCAACGCGGTGATCGTGCCCACGACCTTCTGGATCGGGCTGCGCCAAGTCGACGGCATGGCGATCGGCATGGGGCTGGACCGCAACGACACCGGCCGCCGCATCTATTATGAGAATTCAACCGCAGAGTTTCAACTGTCCACCAACCGTGGCACGCTCATGATGCGTCCGGAATTCACCATTCCCGACACCTATGTCGCGACCGACGACCCGGTCATATCCAATCCCTTGGAAATGACCATGGCACCCAATCCCGTCCGGGGAGCCGAAATCGGCCTGCGATTTGCGCATCCCGAACAGCTGCGTAGCGTGAACGTGGAGTTGTATGACCTTCAAGGAAGGCGCTTGCAGGCATGGGAGCAGCGGTCGGGCTTGAGAGACCTGACCTTGGACCTGCAGCAAAAGCCTGCATCGGGCATCTACCTGCTGCGCGTAAGAGGCGTGGACGCGGCGGGCAAGTCCCATTTTGCAACCGAAAGGCTGATCATCGGCCAATAACCACCGACAGGAAATCAATATGGATCCCAAACTGGATATCTTGGCCATCGCTGCACATCCCGACGATGCCGAATTGTCTTGTAGCGGCACCTTGCTCAAGATGGCGAGCCAAGGCAAGAAGATCGGCATCCTGGACCTGACACGTGGCGAGCTGGGCACTCGCGGCACACCGGAAATCCGCGACCAAGAGGCTGCGGCATCTGCCAAGATCCTTGGGTTGAGCGTGCGTGAAAACCTGGCTTACAAGGATGGTTTTTTCTTGAACGATGAGCAGCATCAGCGTGGCATCATCCAGATGATCAGGCGATTCAGGCCAGAGATTGTGCTCATCAATGCGCCTTACGACCGGCACCCCGACCACGGCAAGGGCTCCACGCTGGCACGAGACGCCGCCTTCCTGAGCGGATTGCGTCGCATCGAGACCACTTACAATGGCGTTGCACAAGCTGCCTGGCGTCCCGCAAAGGTCTGGAAGTACATTCAGGATCAGCTGATTGTACCAGATTTTGTGGTCGATATCACACCGTTTTTTGACCAGAAGCTGGCTTCGATCGCTGCTTTTTCATCACAGTTTTTTGATCCCAACAGCGACGAACCTGCCACCTACATTTCCTCGCAGGACTTCATGGGTTTTGTACGTTCGCGTGCCAGCGAAATGGGGCATTTGATCGGCGCCACGTATGGAGAAGGGTTTGTCACGGAAAAACCCTTGCGCGTCGACGACCTGATGGCGCATATTTAAGAAGCGGGCGATTGGGTCCTCGCCCTGCGAGGTTCAATGCTCGTGGCCGTCGCCGTGGTCATGTCCATCTCCCTCGCCATGGTCATGGCCGTCTCCCTCACTATGGCCTTGGCCTTCGACGGGCGGCTCACAATAATCCACGCATTTGCCGGTCTTGTCGATCATGAGCCAATGTGACTCGGTGAGCGCATAGGCCTTGCCGTCCTCAAATGGTCCGGCATTGTAGAACTTGAAGGGAATCGCGGTCTTGCCTTTTTGGTTGATGTAGCCCCACATGCCGTCGAGCATGCAATGCGCAACGTCTTCGCTGAATGGCCAAGCTGCTTGGTACTTAGGTGCAATGATGAATTTGCCGGTGCTGTCGATGTAACCCCACAAGCTGTCGCGCCGGGCCGAAGCCAAACCAGCAGAAAACACCATGACGCTATCCAAGGTCGGTGCAATGATCACTTCATTCTTGAGGTTGATGAAGCCCCATTTCCCATCTACAAAACAGCCGGCCTTGCCTTCGGCAAACGTATGCAGTTTCTCGTAGTTCGCCGGAATCACCTCTTTGCCGTCGGTCCCGATCATCCCAAACTTGCCGTCTCGCCTGAATTTTGCACGTCCATCTTGGAAGTCAAAGGCCATTTCGAACTGTGCCGGGATCACGATTTCCCCGGTTTCTTTCTTGAATCCAAACTTGCCGCCTTCTGTCCTGAAGCGCACGAAGCCTTCTGAGGGTTCGGCGGTAAACGACACGGCATTGGAATCAATCGTGGGAACCTTTGTGCTGTCTGCCACTGCACCTGCAGTGTTGCCAGCATTGTTGCAAGCGCTGCTTGCCAGTAAGATGCCCGCCAATAGGCAGACCGTGGTCGTGAACGTTCCGAAATTGCCCTTCATTTTACTGCATTGATGATTGAGAATGCAAAACTAGCAATGATTTTGAAGAATCAGCAAAGGGATGTTTCGCAGGATCGGGCAATTGTTGGAAGATTTCGATGTCAAGTGGATCAGGCTTGCAGGATGTTTTGAAGTTGCCTTAGCCCGTCCCAAAGTGCTTTCCGATTCAGCTCCCAACATGCCAGGGTGGATTGGGATCGCAACGCGTCGGGGCAGATTCAGCTCCCAACGCGCCAGGGTGGATTCCGATCCCAACGCGACAAGCTGGATTCCGGTACTAAAACGTCAGGCAGGATTCCAGCTTGCGTCGCAAAGCAGATGCGCTCGCCTGGATTGCCTAGGCGCTCAACTGCCGAAAACCATCGATTCGCCCCAGCAGCCAACCCAACTGAATGTTGGGGCTGCCGACATGCTCGCCGACCGTCACACCCCGGCAGTGGCAGCCCCAAAAAGAACCAGGGTCATGCGACCCCGGAACATGGTGGCTGCTCCACCGAAAACTGAATAAGTATCTGCGTCTTGGGGGTGGCAGCGACGGTCTAGCCGTGGCTCCCATGGGCATTTGATTACCCGGTGATCTGTGCACTGTTGGCGGGCTTGATGCCCATTTTCTCGAGGATCTTGCGCTCCAGCGTCTCCATCAATTCAGGATTGTCGCCGATCAGGGCCTTGACTGCATCACGGCCTTGGCCGAGCTTGTCACCTTCGTAGCTGAACCATGAACCTGACTTTTGGATGATGCCGATCTCAGCGCCGAGGTCGAGGATCTCGCCAGCCTTGGAGATGCCTTCGCCGTATGTGATGTCAAACTCAGCGAGCTTGAAGGGTGGTGCAAC
>JANMIM010000003.1:0-3500 GCA_031375795.1 Bacteroidota bacterium | reverse complement strand
GTGATGGCCTTGGCGATGGCTTGAATCGTATCCTGCCAGACCTTGGGTCCAGCATCGCGGTCCACCTTGCCAAAGGAGGCAAAATAGCCGCAGCCATCGTCCCAGAGCTTGTGCAGGTTATTGTGCAGGCTGTCCTTGAGGGTAAAGGAATTGCCGCCACGGTCGCCGCCGGGCATGGCTTGGGTGTACATGCTCGTGCTGTGCAGCGGCTGATGCAGATCGCCGACAAAGTGCACGAGGAAGGCAAGAAACTGCGCCCGCTCAAAAGCCGTGGCCTTGGGACTGGCCAGGATGGCCCTCGCCTGACCGATGGCCCACACGACATCGATTTCCGGCGTGGCTTCGCAGGAAATCGCAACGCCGTCGTCGTTCAGCGGAATGTTGGTGTAGTGCCAGGTGTTGTAGGCCGTGACGCCATTGCCCTTGATGTCGTCGGGCCACGTGGCAGCCTCCACGAAGTTGTGGGTCTTGGGATATAGTTTTTCCAGGGAATCGATCAGGCCCTCGGCCCAAGTCCTGACCTCGGGCTTGAGTTCATTGTAGGCAATCTGCGCCACGACCATGTGCCCGGTATCCCACCAAGCGTAGCCGAGGCGCGGCAGGGTGGCGAGGGTGAGCAAGAGAATGCAGGCGAATACGGACTTTTTCATGTTTCCAAGATTGGGTTGGGCGGGAAGTTCGGGAGAATTGATGAGAATCTTGAGATCGCCGCAGCTAAACGTGCGTTCAGCGCAGCTAATCTTTGGATCGGCGCAGGCAAATGTGCGTTCAGCGTAGCTAATCTGGTGGGGGCGGTTGCTTGGTTGGATGAATTCTGGTTTGGCCCATGACTTCAGTCGTGGGCTATGCGTTTTTGTGCCCTGTAGTCGTGGGCTAGGCATTTGGATGGTGACGCGTTTTTTTAGGTCAGCGCTGGTTTACAGCATGCTGCCATAGCTGGAAAACCAAAGTGCGGGCATCTTGGGATGATTGGCGACACTACCTCCTGCAATGCTTTGGCCGGCCACTTCGCCATTGAGGATGCGTTGGTGCAGGGCCTCACGAGGGTCGCCCTTGGCCTTCCACTTGGTCCACACCATGTAGGCGGGGCATGGATAGGTGGCCCCCAACGTCACCACGGGATCGATCATGCCGAGGAAGCTCCATTTCTCGTCATTTTTGGCCGCCTCGATGCGCTCGCCACCTTTGGAAAAGCCGAGCAATGCCTTGTAGTACCCCTTTGCGCCACCTTTGGCCATCGCTGCCTCGATTTCAGGTTTGATGCCCTTTTGGTAAAGCGTGCCATGGTTGGCGAAGGCAAGGATATGCGTGTCAAAAAAATTGCTGGGCATTTCCTGCTTCATCCATTCACGGGTGGCGTAATACAGTCCACCGATCACGACGACGATGGGCAGCGCGCCGTTTGCCGCCTTGGGCACGGTCACGATCGCACTGGACCCCACATGGGTCGTGTAGCCACCTAGGGCGTCCTTGGCCGTCTTGTCGGTGCCTTCAAAGCCCTTGGCATCCTTTTTCTGGATGGTGCCGCCGCCACCGCTCCCGCCGCCACTCGTACCATTTCCATCACCGTCATCGCTGGTGATGAGTTGAAATGCAGGCGGATTCATCGATTTTCCACCTTCATGCTCGGATTCCTGCCCTGCTGCTTTGCGCTGTGCGATCTCTTTTTCGGCCATGACGACTTTGGTTTTAGACAAAGCCAATATAGTCAGGATTTTGGGAATTCGGAAATCGTGGAAAGGATTGCTTGCGTCAGGAGGATGCCCAGGGTTCTCGGGCAAAGATTTGAGCAATGGAGCGGGTTGGAAATTGTGGATTTCCTGGGCGATGTGCTAACGGCCTTCATTTCCCTGCAATCGGCGCAATATCCAATATCCCATCGACATGCCGAGCGTATTCAGCAACAAATCATCGATGTCCAGCATGCCACGTTGCGTCACCAATTGCATCACTTCCAAGGCACAGATTCCCAAAGTGTGAATCCACAAAACTTGCCAAAACCGCAGCGACCAACACAGGGGCAGCAGCACACCGTAGGGAATAAACAGCACAATATTTCCCAGGAAGCGCATCAGCCAAAATCGGTTGATCCCACTGGTCATCCAGTCGTTGTAAATGCTGGCAAAGGGCACCAAGTTGAAACGGTATTGGCCATGATCCTCACGGCCAAAACCAATCAACATCCCGTAACTCAGCAAGAGGGTGTAGCCTACGAGCAGGGCAATGCGCCATAGCGTTTGGGTTTTGGAGACTGTGATGTGGATGGGCATTTTGGGGGTTAAAAAAAGGGCTTTACGTGGAGGGGCTGGGATTGTTGCCAGGATGCCCCAAAAGGTCCAAGTGGTCACCCTTGCGGGTCGATTCCCGAGGGTGCACGACAAATTCGGCAGGCGGAGGAATTACGCTGTTCGTCGGCCCTCCCCACAGCCCTGCTTGTGGGCCGACGAACGATGTTGGCAGCCAAACAGCGATTCGGCAGCGCCGAATCTTGAATCAAAATGCTCGTTCGTCGGCCCCTAGCGTTGTTTTGGGGAGGGCCGACGAACAGGTGCCGAATTTGTCGTACACCCATTCCCGTCTAGTTGTCCCAACCTGTCGGCAAATTTTATATCTTCGTTCATTGTCAACCATCAAGAAGCTGAGGTATTGGAACCATGCATGATTTTGCCCATAACAGAAAGGAAAAAACAAGACCGCACCGGCTTGCCTTGGCAATTGGTCTCTGCTGTATGCTCGCTTGCACGAGCCTCTTGGGACAGCGTGCATCCATCTACAAGCTTCGCGACTATCGATATGGCTTGCTCAACCCGGTCACCCGCGATACCATCACTCCGCCGATCTACCAAACGCTGCGGCGGTATGATTGGGATAGCAGTTACATCTATGGCCTCACGCCAGATGGCCCAGACCATCGCTGGGTGCTATTCAACAACCGTGGGCAGCAACTTTTTGAGAGCAAACACGGGAGCATCATTTCCGAGCAAAGCAAGGCCATTTCTTTTGCGGTCTATGACCATGTCGCGAAACAGTCTGCCCTCATCGACACGCTTGGGCAGTTCATCCTGCCTTTTTCAGACCAGGTGATCAGCTCGATCGGCGAGGTGATCTGCATTCACAAAAACGAACAAGTGCAAATCTGCAACGTGATGGGAGAGCCGATCGTACCGTATTTGGTGGATCGTTGCGGCGGGACCAAACATTGGCTTCATGTGATAAAAAACGGCAAAGAAGGCATCCTCGATTCGCTGGGCAATGTCTTGGTGCCCATCGAAATGGATCATTTGACTTGTTATTCAGACTCGATGGCGATCGGCGACAAGGACCGGAAATATTATCTCTTTGATCGTGGTGGCAAGCTCCTTTTGGGGCCGCTTGACGGGATTTCGCGGCAACCCTATGTCCATTTGTTGACGCTGTTGGAAGGCAACAAACGAGGCTTGGCAACCTATGCTGGCAAGATCATCGTTCCGCCGACCTATGCCTATATGCGATCGTTTGAC
>JANMIM010001437.1:0-4401 GCA_031375795.1 Bacteroidota bacterium | reverse complement strand
GGGGTGCAGATGGGGCGCGTGGGTTGCGTGTGGAAGTCGCTTTCCCAGATGCCCTTGCCATAGGTGGCGATCCTGAGCTTGCCGTCGCGGTAAAATGGACGCGCGATGTTGGTGATGAATTTCAGCGGCAGGTTGGCGTTGAAGAGCGTCCAGTCGGCCATGTTGTCGTCGCGGTAATAGACGGTGTTGTTGGTGCAGAAATAGATGCCGTGGGCGGTGCCGCCGATGTGGGCGATGCTGTGTACCGTCTCGCCATCGAGCATGGCGGTCGTGAGATTGGTCCAGGAGCTGCCGCTGTTAGTGGTTTTCCAGATCTTGCTGCCGTTGCTGGCTTGGGGAAATGCGACCCAGAGGGTGTTTTCGTTCTCGGGGTCGAGGGCCAGCAGGATGCGGCGGCGGTTGCCGGAGGCTGGCATTTGGATCGAGGTCCAGGTGGCGCCGTTGTCGGTCGTTTTCCAGACTTGGCCGCTGATGCCGGTCGCTGGCTGCTGGCTCAGGTACATCACATCTGGATTGCTGCGGGAGATCTCGATGTACTTCACCTGGGCATCTGGATCGGTCCCAAATGCATGCACCATGTCAAAGCTAGCCCCGCCATCGCTGCTCCTCCAGAGTTTGTTTTCATTGCCCAGGACCGCGATGTTGTAGCAATTGGGATGAAACTCCATCTCGCTGCTCTCTGCGGAATAATAGGTCTCGTTGGGGGCCAAGCCAAAGGGGGCACCATTGATCGCGCCGGTGATGGAGAGGGGGATGATGCGGCCACCGATGTCGCTGTAGTAGGTCTTGCGGTTGTAGCCAGGATTCACATAACCCGTCGAAGCTTCCCCGCCACCGAGGCCCAGGAATTCACCTGCGGGATAGTCCTGGTGATAGACATTGTTGCCATTGTGGTACATGCCGCCGGTGAGGACGTCTTCATTCCACCCTTGCCCAAAACCCCAATACTCGGCTCCGTGCACACCGGTCATCTTCACGGTCGGCTGCGTCACAAAAAAATCGGAGCCTTTGTAGATGCCACCGTCGGTGGTGATCCAGTATTGGTTGCCAAATACACGAAAGTCCTGGTTGTCGACGTGCATGTCCAGCGGTCCGCCGATGTAGCCCGACACGGAGGTAAACGTGAACCCGCCGTCGTCTGAGCGCCAGAGGTTGAGGCCGCCGATGAGGATGGAGTCGGCATTGGTGGGGCTGCAGATGAGGGCGCAATTGTAGAAGCCTTGGTGGTACTGCCAGGTGTCGGTGCCGCGGGCGAGGTTGCGGTGCGTCGCAGTGTAGGGGCCGCCATCGGGGCCGTTGGGCAGGGTCCAGGTGAGGCCGGCGTCGTCGCTGCGGTAGAGGCCGATGAAGCCCACGTCATTGGCCTTGGCCTCCCCGATGAGGTAGGCATAGACGCGGTTGGGGTCTGCGGGGGTCACGGCGAGGCGGCAGCCGAAGTCGATGCGGTTGGGGTCGGTGCTGTTGTACCAGCCATTGCTCTGTATTTGCCAGGTCGCGCCAGAGTCGTTGCTCGTGAAGAATTCCGACTTGATGAGGGCGGGATTGTTCTTGACCATGAACGCCTTGGAGGCATTGGTGACATGCCACTTCATGTCATAGGTCTGCTCGCCATACAGTTGCGTGAAATTGTTGCCGCCGTCGGTGCTGCGGTACAGGCCTTGGTTGGTGCAGGCAAAGACAAGGTTGCGGTTCACTGGATTGATCCTGATCTCATTCACCGCCACATTGCCGAGGACCTGTGCCCACGTGTTGCCGCCGTTGATGCTCAAGAGGAGCTTGTTGTATGTACCGGCAAAGACTTTGTTGGAATTCACAGGGTCGATTTCCACAGACAGCACGCCCTCGGCGATCGTCGAGGCATCGCTCACGCAGACCCAATTGTCCCCGCCGTCGACGCTCTTGTAGACCTCGCCGGGCTCGGTGCCACAAAACATGACCAGGGGATTGGAGGCAGATTGGGCGAGGGAATAAACGTTGGTATGCTCGGCAAAGGCTGCTCCGCTGTTGTTGCGCACCTGCATGGGCCCGATGACCGACCATCCTGATCCACTGACCTTGGCCGGATTGTTCTGGACCTTCTCCACGAATTTCAACTGGGCCATGGCCTGCTCGGCAAATGTCTCGGGCCTCACGAAACCATTGTCGTCGATGCGGTCATTGACCGCCTTGCGCCAGCGTTTGTAGGCTTGGGTGTGGTAGTTCTTCTCAAAGGGGTGGCTGCGGTAGTAGGCCCTGTAGAGCACATCGACCTCCCAGACATTGGGGTTGGCGCCATACATCTTTTGAGCCCAATCGGGGGCATGGGCGATTTCATACGGACTCGGGACCGGCATCTGCTGGGCCATGAGCGTGCCACTCATCAGCGCCATCACGGTCAATGTGACGAACAACAATTGCTTTTTCATTCTACTCCAGTATTTGGAAGCAAGAACGCGAATTGTTGGGGAAAAGGCAATACGTTCGCTGCATCGAGGCGGGGCTTGAGGGCATCTGAAGGAGAATGGATCTGGCGGAATCGGCTTGCAGTTGCCGAGGCGGACGGGCCGGGTCAAAACATCGCATGCAAGGACAGCGGGGCTAGTCCTGATACACATCTTTGGGATGCTCGTTTCCAGTGCCCACGGTTCAGATTTTCTTCTTTGACAATCCTGCGTAAGACCGACAGCGTTGATGTTCGATCCGCCGCGGTGGATCGTCCGACAATGGGTTTGACTGGGCTATAAACGTGAGACTCCTCTGGAGTCCCTTGATGCTGACACGCTCTGCCGACACACTCTGCTGACACGCTCTGCCGACACGCTCTGCCGACACGCTCTGCCGACACGCTCTGCTGACACACTCTGCCGACACACTCTGATGACACACTCTGATGATCCACTCGGCCGACACGCTCTGCTGACACGCTCTGCTGACACACTCTGCTGACACGGTCTGCCGACACACTCCGCTGACGCACTCTGCCGACACACTCTGCCGACACATTCCGCTGACGCACTCTGCCGACATACTCTGCCGACACACTCCGCTGACGCACTCTGCCGACGCGCTCTGCTCACATACTCTGCTCACGCACTCTGCCGACAGACTCTGCTGACACGCTCCACTGATGCTGCCCAAGGATCCCAGAGGGATCTCACGTTTATAGAAAACCCGGCACCCTCCGAGCTTCGACCCCAGAGGGGTCGAACACACCCAATCAAGTTAAGCAATTGGTTATCAACATCATTAGGGAATTCTGAATGGAAAGCCACCATCCAACAGAGTCGTTCGGCTAGATGTGTATAGAGGCTAGTCCAACGGCACTCGATTGCCTGCCATCAATCCATGAGAATCCCTTGCATGGCGGCGAACAGTTCTGCATCGCTCGCGCCCTGCACGTAGCGCAGCAATTTCGCAAACTCGACGGTGAGGACGTAGTCGCGCAATGCCTCGTATTTTCCCATTCCCTCCACCCTCGTGAGCAGCCTTTCCAGCTTGGAGCGGATGTCGGCATAGATGGCCGTTGGGTCGCTGCCGTCGTTGTTTTGGCGTAAATGGTCGAGAAACAATGCAAAATAGGCATCCAAGTCGTCTGCCATGCGATGCCCAGCAGCATGGGGCTTGTGCAAGGCCTCCTGCTGCCAATAACGGATCAATTGCAGCATGTTTTGAAATGCCTGGCGATTGGCCGACTCCACGGCATTGCCTGCTGGCAAGATCTCGGTGGCCAAGCTGTCGATGATCTGTGCCAATTTATCGGCTGGCAACTCCTTGAGTGCGAGGTTGCGTGGATAGCTGAGCGTGTTGAAAAACAAGTGGAGCTGGCGTGCATTGCACCAGCGCACCACATCTGCGAGCTCGTGCCAATTGCGCGTCATCGGCGTGTAAGACAGGCTCATGCTCGTGCCTTTGCGTGCGCAGTAGGCCCGCAGGTAGTCGATGTTGTCGATCACTTCGGCCAGATTTCCATTGACCCTGATCTGGCCAAACAAAACGGGGTCAATCGCATCGATGGACACGGCTATTGCGAAGCGCATCGTTTCCAAGATGCGCTTCACCCGATCGGTGATGAGCGTCGCATTGGTCTGCACAGATATTTCCACGGCGGGATTCAGGGCCACCATGCGCTCCCAGATCTCGAGGTAGATCGGGATCATGAACGGCTCGCCGCCTAGAAAATGCGCGTCTTCGAGATGCGGAATGAAAGCGTCCAGCTGTCGGATGAATTCGGCATCGTAGGGCATGTCGATGGGCGGCAGTTGCTCCCGGTTGCGCCTGATCGCCGATGAGCGCTCACCCCGGCACATGATGCATTCGAGGTTGCATTTATTGCTCAACTCAAAATCGATCTTGCGTGGATAGCCCATCGTCGGTGGCTGCAGGCGGTCATAGACACTTGCACTCAGGCCGGCATAGTTGCCG
>JANMIM010001435.1:0-3090 GCA_031375795.1 Bacteroidota bacterium | reverse complement strand
AGAAGGAGAGAAGGTCTGGGAATACCACACCTTCCACGGCAAGCCGGTGATCGCCGACATGGCCATGATGCAGAAGTTCAAGCTGGACGTGCAAGAGATCCACAGCGACCTTTTGAACTACGTCAAAGCCAAGCTTGGTGCTGTGACCTTCAAGATTGACTCGCTCATCGCTGTGGACGCTCCTGTCTCACGTGTCGTTGCAGCTGGCATGAAGTTTGAGACCAAGATCTTTGTGGCGATGTCTTCCAATGACATCAAGCCTGAGTTCATGGGCGGTGTGGTTGCAGACAAAAGCGGCAACTTCGGCACCCTGACGCAGACAGCTACTGGCGGATTTGCCAAGGGTCAAACTGAGAAGAAAGTGAGCTACGGTGCCACCATCAAGGTGCCTCGTGCAGACGGTGGCATGGAAGAGTTGAACGTAAAAGGCGAGTACATCGTACGTAAGCCTGAAGTCGTGATCACCTCTGCCTCGGTTCAGAACCTCTATGCAAACTGCGGCAACACCATCAACGTGGATTGCCCAGCGCTTGGAGAGTTTTACTCGCCTAAGTTCACGGCTACCGAAGCTCAAGTCTTGCCTAGCGGCACCGACAAGCGTGTGGTGACTCTGGTTCCTACCGGCAAGACCTGTATCCTGGGCGTTTCCTCCTTGACCAATGGTCAAACCATCAAGATCGACGACATCAAGTACAAAGTGATCAAGCCACCACGCCCTGAAATCGTGTTGGAGGTGCTTGGCAAAGAGTACAATGGTGCCTCTCCAATACCTGCGAAGGCAGATTGCAAAGTGAAGATTCGTCCCGACAACGACTTCCGCAATGCATTGCCAAAAGACGCAAGGTATGCGATCGACGAAATTAGTCTTCTTTCCCAGCGTTCATTGGGTGCTCCAGCCAAAGTGGCTTCTGTGAGTGGCTCAGGCAAGGATGCTGTGGCTGGTGTGCCCGTTTCTTTGGGTTCTTCGCTGAGGGGTGACCCCCCCGGCACCAAGATCTTCTTCAAGATTGGGCACGTATACCGTCTGAACTTCCAGAACAAGCGGGTAGAAGAACAATTCGGGGATAGGGATTTGTATATTGGCGCAATTATTAAATAATTAATTGATCTGTCATGAAAAGATTAGCTTTTCTTTCCTTAATGCTGCTCCTGAGCGGACTCATGACGGAGGTCGTCGCTCAAATTCCGGGCGCACGTATACCTCCTCGTGTAGATGACCACTTCTGGAGGAGAAAAGTCGTCAATCGTATTGATCTCCTTGAAAAGATTAATGAGCCATTGACGTATGCTGAGAGCCCAGGCTTGTATGGCAATCCTGCCTACGGCGAGACTCAAGGCATCATCACGGCCCTCATCAATGGATTGAAGTCGGGCAAATACCTCGCCTATCATCCAGATAGCCTCAACAAATCGCTCACCTACGAAGATGTCGTCAAGATTGCCCAGCAAATTGAAGGCAACGGTGGTGGTGGCGAAGATGAAGGCTTCGACGAAGGCGATGGTGGCTTTGACGAATTCGACGGTGGCGATGACTTTGGCGGCGACGAGTTTGGTGGCGGCGACGAGTTTGGCGACAACCTCGAAGAAGGTACCGAAGGAGACTCCGATCCAGCTGCAGCTGCAGCCGGTTCACAAGTCGAGGGTGACTTTGCCTACTCAGCATTCGAGTCTGTTCTGGAGTTCATCGAAGACCGCATTTTCGACAAGAATCGCTCAGACATGATCTACGACATTCAGTTTTTGCGCCTCGTGTGGGTGGATCCAGGTGAGACTTTGCCTGACAAGAACTTTGTCTGCTTCCGTTATGCAGATATCCTCGAGACCCTTGAGGATACCCAGTGGAAGAACAAGTTCAACGATGCTGAATACCGCAACATGCGCGAAATCTTCGAACTTCGCCTGTTTTCAAGCTATATCATCAACGTTTCTGGACGTGGTGTCAGGACCCTCGAAGAGGCCGACTTCCGCCGCAACCAACTCGTGGAGTTTGAGCACCACCTCTGGTGCTACTAAGATCTTAGCTTCTTCAAAAAAGAGAATATCAGCGGGGAGTCTATGGCTCCCCGCTTTTTTGTTGCCCTTCTCAGCGTCCAAGCCCTGATTGTCCCATCCCATGAACCTCGGTCTTTGCCCGTTGGGTTTGCATGGTTTTTTAGGCTAGTTTTGCACCCATGATGAACATCGGGAAATGGAACACGCTCGCAGTGCTCCGAGACACCAAGTTCGGACTCTTCCTGGGTGACACGGAGGGGAACGATGTGCTATTGCCCAATAAATACTGCCCCAAGGATGCCAAGATCGGGGATCAATTGGAGGTTTTTCTATATCGGGACTCTGAGGAGCGCCTTGTGGCCACCACACTGACCCCGTTGGTGAAACTCAATTCATTCGCCTACCTCACTGTGAGGCAAGTCGGCACCATCGGCGCATTTCTGGATTGGGGATTGGAGAAGGATCTGCTTGCACCCTACAGGGAGCAAGACCCGCGCATGGAAGTCGGCTACGCCTACATCGTGTACATGTACCTCGATGACCTCACCAATCGGCTTGTCGCGACCAACCGCATCCGTCGATACCTCAACAACGATGAATTAGAGGTCGAGGTCGGTGATACCGTGCAGATCCTCGTCGCTGAGGAGGTCGAGATCGGCTTCAGGGTGATCGTGAACAATCGTCATTCAGGAATACTCTACCGTTCCGAGTTGTTTCAGCCTGTGAGGGTGGGAGATCGCATGCTGGCGTTTGTGAAGGCCATCAGGCCAGACAACAAGTTGGACATCAGCCTGCAGAAGCAGGGTTTTGAGAATGTGGAGACGCAAGTCAAGGAGTTGCTGGCCAAGTTGGAAGCGATCGGCGGGAAGCTGGCCCTTGGCGACAAGAGCGACCCGGCTGCTGTGCAGGCTCAGCTCAACATGAGCAAAAAGACCTTTAAGAAGGCTGCTGGGATTTTGATGAAGAAGGGTCTTGTTGTCGTCGACGATTTTTCGATCGCATTGGTGGCCGCCAAGAAATAGGTCGCCGATTGTGATCAGACCATTTCGTTGCGCTTGCGGCGCAACATGAGATCGAGCCCAAACAGCAGGGTGATGG
>JANMIM010001433.1:0-1288 GCA_031375795.1 Bacteroidota bacterium | reverse complement strand
GGTTGATGATGATGCGGCTGATGTTGATCGCTGCATTTTTCCCAAACTGGTTGCGGGAATAGTCGGCGCCGACGCGGGCGATGCCATCGGGATGCTCGTCCTCGTACTGCTTGAGTTCGGTGAGGGCCACGGTCTTCATTTCCGAGCTCGATGCAGTGGCTACCTTGAAGATGCGCAGCATGTAGCCGACCTCAAATGGCTCTGCACCCTCTTCCTTGGCGGGCTCCACGCGGTAGCCGAAGCTCAAGGCAATCTGGTACATCATCCTGAAATTCAGGACAAAGAGCGCGGGCAGGTCTGCGAGCAATCCCGGCCAGCCCAGCAGGCCGGTGCCAAAGCCCTCAGCGGCAGCCAAGCGCGTGTTGAATTTCACAAATTCCTCAGCGACATGGTTCAGGTCAAACACCGAGGCGCTTTGCAGCTCCAAGATGGACTTGCCGTCGATGTCAAATTCCTTGGTGGCCTTCAACACCTCCTCCTCGCGCACGGTCCATTGCGAGGCGTCCTGCAATTTCTCAGCGATTTTGTCGCCGACCGCGCTCAGTTTTTCCTTCACCTCGGTGGGGATCAGCTTGTCGCCGGCCCACAACAGGGGCTTGGTGGCCACATGGGTCGCGGTATTGAGAAAACCGGGTCCCTTTTCTTTCCATTCTTCAATTTCTGACAGGAGTTTTTGCTCCGTGGAGTTGAGTTTCGCCATAAATGCTTCCCTTTGGGATTGAATATGTTTTCGTATTTTACCGCAGTTTCTGGATAAAGTTACACCAAAAGATCAGCATCTCGCAATTATGAAGTTTGGCACAAAGGCAGTACACGCAGGGGTAGAACCCGATCCAAGCACAGGAGCCATCATGACTCCGATCTACCAGACAAGCACTTATGTGCAGGCCGCCCCCGGCGACCACAAGGGTTATGAGTATTCCCGCACCCACAATCCCACGCGCACAGCCCTGCAAAATGCACTGGCAGCGTTGGAAAATGGGGTTTTTGGCCTCTGTTTTGCCACCGGCATGGCCGCCGAGGATGCCGTGATGAAGCTCCTGCAACCTGGCGACGAGGTGGTCTCCACCAACGACTTGTATGGCGGCAGCTACCGCCTGTTCACCAAGATTTTTCAGCCATTCGGCATCAAGTTCACCTTTGTGAACATGACCGACCTCGCGGCGGTGCGGGCTGCCATCACGCCCAAGACCAAGCTTCTCTGGGTGGAGACGCCCACCAACCCCACGCTCAACGTCGTGGACATCGCCGGCATCGTCGCCATCGGCAAGGAATGCGGCGCCATCAC
>JANMIM010001478.1:0-5949 GCA_031375795.1 Bacteroidota bacterium | reverse complement strand
CTGAAGGCAGGCGTGATCCAAGGGGCGCAATACCGCACGCTGAGCGACGACGTCTCCACGATGATCGACGTCTCAGGTGCCTGTGAGCGTATCTTGCGCACCCCGATTCCGATCTCCTACAGCATTTTCATCAAGCAGGTGATCATTGTCTACTTGGTGTCGATGCCATTCAGTTTGATTTCCACGCTCGGCTATTACACCGTGCCCATGGTCGTGTTCACGACCTATGTCTTGGCAGGCATCGAGTTGCTGGCAGAGGAAATCGAGGATCCCTTTGGCCATGACCCCAACGACCTGGACACCGACGGCATGTCTGCCAATATCCGGGCAAACGTCCAGGAAATCCTCTTGGGAGGCATGGGCGTCGAGCACAAGCAGCCCAAGTTTGTGGGATCGGGCAAGGAAAAGCCTTGATTGTGAAGGCTGTCAAGCCCATTCCCTGGGTATTGATCGCAACGGCCCTGCTCGCCATGGCCCTGCTGTGCTGGTCCATGGCCCTCGAGCGAGGGCACATGCCTCCCATGCTGTTTTGGGTGCCACTCGGCTTGGTGGGCTTGGGTCTGGGCCAATTGCTGTGGCGTTTGCCGCAACAATATGCTGTCTTGGCGACCTCGATGCTGCTGGGGTTGCCGATGACGGGGCATTGGGAATCGGTGGGCCGCTGGGCCGCCACAGCCTTGATGGGACTGGCGGGGTTGCGGTTCATGGCCATGGGCTTTCGGGAGGGATGGCAGGTCCATCCACGGTTTCAGTGGCCGCTCATGCTGGTGGGTGCTTTGCTGGGCTGGGGAATCGTCGCCGCAGCCGGCAGCCCGGAACCGATGCGCTCGACGATCGTCGCCACCCAACTCGCCACCACCGTCGGTGGGGCGCTCGCCTGCGGCTATTGGATCCATCGCAGTACGAGTCGGGCTTGGCAATGGGCCTTGATGGCTGCTACGGGGCTTGCCGTGCTCCTCGTCAGAAACCTATTGCTGTTCAGCACCTTGGCCAAGGCCGCACCTGAGCCTTATTGGCTGGATTCCAATTATTTCTCTGCCGCCATCGCACTGTTGCTGCCGCTCTTGCTCTGGATTTTGCTGACCAAAACGGGGCTCGCGTCTACATGGAAGACGCAAGTGCGCATTGCATCGGGCGTGTTGTTGTGCTTTTTGCTGCTGGGCATCGCATGGCTGGACTCGCGCGGAGCTTGGATGAGCCTTGCCGTCGTCGGGGGGCTGGTTCCGGTTTTTGTCCTGCGGAAGATGAAGGCGCGGCTATTTTGGCTGCTGGGGGTCGCAGCCATGGGCTTGCTGCTGCTGTTTGCCCTGCCCCACGCGGCTGAGCGCCCGCGCACGCACGAGCCCCTGGACCGCGTGCAATCCATCACCGACCTCCAAGACTTCTCCAACCGCGAACGAATTTTGCGCTGGACCTGTGCGTGGCGCATGGCGGTCGAGAAACCGGTGCTTGGGCATGGACCCGGCAGGTTTGCGCCGTTGTTCAAGAATTTTTTGCGTGACGGCACCGAGATCGCGCAGATCAGCTGGTGGTTTGGGTGGCGATTTGGCGCGCATTCAGACAGCCTCAATATCCTTGCCGAGACGGGATTTCCTGGATTCCTGCTGTTTTTGGGAATGTTGGTCGCATGGTTTTGGGCAATTTGGCGGCGGAATGCCAGGCCCCCCCAACGTCCCGGAATTCGGATTGCGTTCATCGCCGCCATGGCTACCTGGCTCATCCACGGCCTGTTCAATGACCTTCTGAGCAATCCCTGCATCGCGGCCTGGGTTTTTGCGTTGGCGGGAATGCTGGTGGCGGATGATGCGGAATCCCGCGCGGCCGATGGGCTGCGTGGGAATGAACCGGCGGTGGGATGATCGGAATGGTGGGTAACGGTGTTGAGCATCTCTGGGATGGATTGGAAATGTGCGACTCCGATGGAGTCGGGCCTTTTGTCTGCATTTGATCCCGCGCATTCCCATCTCTGAAAAAGGCTATCTTTGCCAAAACCGTCGAAAAAATGAAATACATCCGCGTAGCCGGCGCCGCAGTGAACCAGACGCCACTGGACTGGGAAAACAACATCCAAAACCTCATCGGCGCCATCAGGCAGGCGCGCACCATGGGTGTGTCCTTGCTCTGCCTTCCCGAATTGTCGATCTGCGGCTATGGCTGCGAAGACACCTTTTTCAGCAGCTCTGTCTTGGAACGTAGCATCCAGGGCCTGCGCCGCATCGCCGCCGAATGTGAGAACATCATCGTCTCGGTTGGCCTGCCGATGGAGCTGGAAAATTGCCTCTACAATGTCTCGGCGTTGATCCAAAACCGCGAGATCCTCGGCTTCGCAGCCAAGCAGGAACTGGCCGGCGACGGGGTGCACTACGAGCCGCGCTGGTTCAAGCGCTGGCCCGACAACCTCGTCTTGGGCTACGATTTGGACGGCGAAGAATACCCATTTGGCGACATCATCTTTGAGATCGACGGCATCCGCATCGGCTTCGAGATTTGCGAGGATGCCTGGAATGGCGTGCGCCCGGCGCAGGACCATTACCTGCACAATGTGGACATCATCCTGAATCCCAGCGCCTCCCACTTTGCATTTGGCAAGAGCAAGGTGCGCGAGCGCCTCGTCGCCGAGACGACCCGTGGGTTCTATTGCGCATACGTCTACAGCAACCTCCTCGGCAACGAGGCCGGCCGCATCATCTACGACGGCGAAATCCTGATCGCCCAAGGCGGCAACATCCTGGCCCACAACGAGCGGTTCTCGTTCCATCCGTTTCAGGTCACGAGCGCCGTGCTGGACGTGCAGGCGATCCGCCGCCAAAAGAAAAAATCCTTCAATTTCGAGCCGATATTCCCCGAAAACCTCATCAGCGGCATCACGGAAATCGCCGAGGTCGAGGGCACGGCAACCGAGCCCGTCACAATCCAACATCTGAGCAAATACGAGGAATTTCACAAGGCACTCGCCCTGGGACTCTTTGACTACATGCGCAAAAGTTACAGCCGTGGCTTTGTCGTGTCGCTCTCGGGCGGTGCAGACAGCAGCTGCTGCGTGGCCATGGTTTCGGAGTCGCTGCGCATGGCACGCCAGGAATTGGGTGACGAGGCGTTTCGCAAGCGCCTGGCCTACATGGACTTGGGCGAATTGGACACGCTCAATGCCCGCCTGCTCACGACGGTGTACCAAGGCACCGACAACAGCGGCGACGCCACCGAGACAAGCGCACGGGAATTGGCCAAGAGCCTCGGAGCCACATTCTACAATTGGAATGTGCAAAAACTCTACGACCATTATTTGGAGCTTGCCGAGGGTAGCATCGCGCGTCCGCTCGACTGGAAGACCGACGACATCACGCTGCAAAACGTGCAGGCCCGCCTGCGCTCCCCCGGGGTGTGGATGCTCGCCAACATCAACAATGCGCTGCTGCTCACGACGAGCAACCGTAGCGAGGCGGCGGTTGGCTAC
This sequence comes from Bacteroidota bacterium, assembly GCA_031375795.1. Classification (GTDB taxonomy): domain Bacteria; phylum Bacteroidota; class Bacteroidia; order J057; family JADKCL01; genus JADKCL01. The sequence goes on along the minus strand of JANMIM010001478.1, from coordinate 2,495 downwards.
GCGACGATGGACGGCGACACCTCGGGCGGATTGTCGCCCCTGGGCGGCATCGACAAGGCATTTTTGCGCGGATGGCTCATCTGGGCCCAGGAAACGCAGGGCCTCACGGGCTTGCAGTACGTGAACAAGCTCACGCCCACGGCCGAGTTGCGCCCGGCCGAGAATGCGCAGACCGACGAGAGCGACCTCATGCCCTACCCCATCCTCGACAAGATCGAGAAAGCGGGCATCCGGGACTACAAAAGTCCGGTGGAGGTGTTTCAGACCCTGCGCGGCATCGTCGATGACGCGAGCCTGAAGCGCTACATCACCAAGTTTTTCACGCTCTGGTCGCGCAATCAATGGAAGCGCGAGCGCTACGCGCCATCGTTCCATTTGGATGATGAAAATTTGGACCCCAAAACCTGGTGCAGGTTCCCGATATTGAGCGGCAGCTTCAGGGAGGAATTGAAGGAGTTGGAAGCGTTTTTGTGAATTTTTGATTAGCTTGAAGGTATGTTTACGAGAGTCGAGGTTCGGAATTTTCGGTCGTTGCGGTCAATTGATCTTCAGTTGTCCAATTTTCATGTCTTGACGGGGCCCAACGGCACAGGCAAAACCACATTGCTGGATGTGTTTGGATTCTTGGCGGACTTGATGAATGATGGTTTGGAGGCTGCCATCGAGAAGCGAACAAGCAATTATCATGACCTTACATTTGGAGGAAATGGCGAAAATATTTTCATTGCTTTGGAAGCAAATTTGCCATCCAAAATCGGCAAGAATGTTCCACGATTCTTACGATATCAGCTAAAGATTGGAAAAATTCCAGCTGGTTCAGGATTTGGAGTATTATCAGAGGCTTTGATTGCATTAGAGTATCCTAATACTGAACGTGGGGTTCGGCTTTGGGAAACAAAAGAATGGAGCGAAATGTATGATAATGTCCTTGATAGCAATGACGATCTTTTGCTTATTCACAAATTAGGAGAAGATGCGGACTATTGGGATGAGACTGGAAACGAAAAGCATTTATCTCTCAGAATTGGGGACGATGAATGCGGATTGGCCAATGTTCCTTCTGATGAATCGAAATGGCCGATTGGAAATTGGTTTTTGAAATTAATATCAGCTTCTATTCGCACTGTAATGCTAGACAGCTACATATTGCGGCAAGCTAGTCCCTATGCCAAGAAGGGGATATTCACTCCCGATGGCGCTCGACTGCCATGGCTGATCGAAGAGCTAAAAGTGAATTCGCCGCAATTGTATGATCAATGGATCGCCCATGTGGGTACTGCAATCCCCGATTTGAAATCCGTCAAGACAATTCTGCGCGAGGATGATCGGCATCGCTATCTTAAATTGGTATATGACAACGGTATCGAGTGTCCGTCATGGACGGCATCAGATGGCACACTTCGACTTCTAGCACTTACGCTAATTGCCTTTTTGGAAAAGTTTGAAGGCGTGTATTTGATTGAGGAGCCAGAGAATGGCATTCATCCTTTGGCGATTGAAACCATTTATGGAGCATTGTCCAACATGAATGACGCCCAAATATTATTGGCGACGCATTCCCCAGTGGTTGTGAGTTTGGTGCAAGCTAAAGATCTGCTTTGCTTTTCAAAAACCGAGGCTGGAATTACAACTGTCATTGGAGGGCTAGACCATCCAAGGCTCGCTGAATGGAAGGGGGAACTTAATTTGAGTCTGTTATTTGCTGCAGGTATCCTGGATTGATATGGAATCCGAAAAGAATCTCGTTGTGCTCGTGCCCGACATAGACATTGAAAAATGTGTCGCGTCCTTGCTGAATCGCTTCCCATTGGTTGAGAATTTGGCCCCCTACAACTATAAGATTATTCGCCATCCGATGCGAGACTCGGGTTGTTTAATCGATCCCGAGGCATACCTCCGTCCCTATTTGAACTCCCACGAATTTGCATTTGTGATTTTTGACCATGATGGTTGTGGCAAGGAGAAAGAAACGTGCGAAAAATTGGAAGCAAGGGTAACCGAGCTCATCGGGAGAAATGGCTGGGAAGGGAAATCGGCTTGTGTCGTGATCGACCCGGAAGTTGAAAACTGGATTTGGGTAAATTCGCAGAAAATGGCCGAACTCGTTGGTTGGAAAAACAACGAATCGCTGCGAAAGCATTTGGAGGAAAACAAATTCTGGCCCAAGGGACATGACAAGCCCCCAAAGCCAAAGGAAGCCCTCAAATTTGCCCTCAAGCGTACAAACATCCGCATTTCCCCTGCGTTGTATCAATCGATTGCAAGCACCGTGCCCTTCAAATCCTGCACATCCCCCAGCTTCCAAAAATTCAAATCCACCATCACCACTTGGTTCCAACCCCAAAACCCATGAGTCTCCAAGAAGAATTTCACGCCTACCGCACCAAAATGAATGCCCGCATCTTGGGCAGCGATTCCAAAGTCTTCAAGCGCCTGTGGAGCCTCGACACGCTCACGTACCAAGACGAGGGCGTGCTCGACAAGAAGACCAAGGA
>JANMIM010001395.1:0-2242 GCA_031375795.1 Bacteroidota bacterium | reverse complement strand
CTCCTGTTGTTTTAGTATAACAATGATTTCAAAAATAGCAAAAATCTAAGACAATACAAAAAGGGATGGCTTATTGTTTACATAATTGGCCGCCACCACTATTTTTTTTGAGAAGAGCCCCACCCTAGTGTATATACAAGTCGCCGCAGGTCACGATTCCGACATCGACCTAGTGATCAGCCACTCCGATCCATCATTTGGAATCAACGATCAATTGCATAAATTCGCATAGTGTCATTTCAACACTTTGTCCCATGCGTATCCGGATTGCTTTGTTTTTGATGCTGTCGGCATTTGCCCTCCCCGCACAAGTACATACCACCTATTTGTGGCATTTGGAGCAACCCAACTATTGGCCAGAGGCCAGCACGGCCTCACCGTATCGCTACCAATTGGTCAAGGAATCCAACGACCTGAAATTTTCGGGCGGGAACATATATTCCGACAATCTAGCCCACCCACTCAATGACTTGGAGCAAATTTTCAGCAACGCCGATCGGGTTGCAGCCTACCAATACAGCTGCAAAGACGCCGTGCAATCGCTCACAGGGCGACCGGAGGCTGGTGCGCAGGTGAATTACAGCGGCTGCTTGATCGAGAATATCAATTCGCTGGGTGCCGCCAATCAGTGGGGCTATGGAAGCAACTGGGCGAGCAATTTCACGACTGCACGCGGATGGAACACAAGCGGCGGCAAGCCACGCATGGACATGACCGGCTTCACGTTTCACCACGCGCTCTCGCCCTTGGTTTCCGAACGTACACTTGCCAAGGAAATCCAGGCCCATCGGCAGATCTACAACGAGACATTTGGCACGAATCCCAACTATTCCAAAGGATATTTCCCTGCCGAATGTGCCTTCAGCGAGCGCATCATCAAGGTTTTGGTGCAGGAAGGCTTTGAATGGAGTGTCGTCGCCAACAGCCACCTTGCCCGCACGATGGCCGATTATCCACTGGTGCACACGACCTCGGGCACCAACTATGACGCCCCCAACCGTGCCGACAAGGTGCCCACCAACGGCAACAATTGGTGGAATGGCCAAACCGACGGACGCGGGGGCACCTTTGCCGCCCCCTATTGCTACCAAGCCCACAAGGCCAAGTACGTGGACCCCGCCACGGGTACCGAATACAAGATGACGGTCGTCCCCATGTGCGACCTGCTGAGCTACCGAAATGGCTATTCGCTCATGGGCACCGGAGAGATCGACCAGCACATCGCGCCCTTCAACAACAATGCACAGCCCAGCCTGGTCTTGATGGCCCACGATGGCGACAATGCCTGGGGCGGTGGATACGACTATTATGCCAACTCAGTGCCCGGATTTGCAAATGCAGCTGCGGCACAAGGTTATGTACCCACGACCGTGCAGCAGTTCCTGACCGACCACCCCGTACCTGCAAACGACGTGGTGCATGTGGAAGACGGCGCATGGGTGAATGCCGACAACGACTGGGGCCACCCACAATTCATCAATTGGATCTGGCCGATGTACAACAGCAACAAGCGCTTTGATCCCAACGGCTGGACCGAGGATGCCCGCAACTGGGCGGTGTTGGTCGCTGCCGAGAACCGCGTGCAGATGGCCGAGGACCTGCAAGGCAGCCTCGATATCGCCGACATCATTCACCCCTCTGCCTCCTCCAATGCAGCTGAGCGCGCCTGGCACCACCTATTGCCTGCCTTCAACAGCGGCTACATGTACTATGGCACCGCGCTCGACATGGAGGTGAAGCCCAGCCTCGCCGCCAACATCGCCTGCGGCTTTGCCAATCAGGTGATCTCGGCCCACGCAGGCACAGACAATACGCCGCCCAATGTTTTTGTACCCCAGCGATTCCCCTGGAATCCCGGCGGCACCGGCTATGGACCGGTCTATGGCTACCAATTGCACCAGAATAGCTCAGATTTCCATGTTTGGACATTTGCATACGACGTGACCGGATTACAATCGGTGGTGCTCAAATACCGCACCGACCTCGACGACGACAATCCCCTGGGCGACAATGAAAACGAGACCTACGCGGGCGGCAGTGGCGTATCGGCATGGCAGAGTCTACCGATGACACAACGCACGTTTCCCACAGGCAATGTCACCGGCAATGGCGGCATCAATTTCTTCATTCTCCCCGACCATATCGCCGACGAGTACTATGCCGAGATCACCGGACTCCACGACACGCTGGTAGACTACTACATCGAGGCGGTCGACAATCAGGGCAATGTCACGCAGACGCC
>JANMIM010001391.1:0-5186 GCA_031375795.1 Bacteroidota bacterium | reverse complement strand
ACATCACCGCCGACATCGCCCTCGTGAACGTCGGCGAACTCGAGGGGCGGTATGCGGTTGAGAAGATCTTTGGGCAACCTGCCAAGGAATTGTGCTACGACAACATCAGCACGATCATGTTTCTGGATCCCGAGGTGGCAGGGGTGGGGATGAATGAAATCCAAGCCAAGGCAGCAGGGCTGAGCTATTGCGTCGCCAACTGGGACTATGCCTGCATTCCGCGTGCCATCGCGATGCGCAAGACCCGCGGATTTTTCAAGATCATCGTCTCTGACGATGAACACAAGCACATTTTGGGCATGCGTGCTGTCGGCCAAGATGCGAGCAGCGCCATCCAAGCCGTCGCACTCCTCATCAGCACCGGCCAAGGCATCCACGCCCTCGCCGAGATGGTGCACCCACACCCCAGCATCATCGAGGGCGTGCAGGAGTGCGTGCGCATGCTCCTGGGCAAGAGCATCTTCAAGCCGACGGTGTTCCCGCAGCTGCGCTGCGTAAGGTGGAATGGGAGGGAAGAGGAGGTTTGAGGTTGAGCGTGGAAGCCTAACCGCCAAACAAAAAACTGCTGCAAACCAGAGGCTTGCAGCAGTTTTTGTTGAAATCATTTCCTGAAGCGGTCACTCCACAACCACCCGCTCCATCCAAGCAGCATCACCTGCCAGGACACGCACGAGGTAGATCCCTTTCACCAAACCAGCCGTTTTCACGTCGATTTTGTTGATGCCGGGCACCAAGCTTGCGGTCGATGAATAAACCATCTTGCCAGTCACGTCATACAAGCGTAGGTCTGCCATCGCTTCCGCGGCGGCATCCAATTGCACCACAAATTCGCCAGCGTTTGGATTGGGGTAGAGTGCCAGGTCGCCTTGGAGGGCATCGGTGATCGCCGACAGGGTGCAAGTCATGCCTTCGCGCTCGCACCAGCGACCCATGAAGTCCTGGTAATATTGATTCGCCATGATCAAATTGTGGACTACGACGGTGTTTTCATCGTTTTTGTTGTTCCCGTTGTTGCTCCAGTTGTGGGAGCCGGTGAGCACGAGCGGATCGCTCTGGAAGTTGCTTTGGTCCACGATCATGTACTTGTGGTGCAGCGACCAGCTGTGTTTGTACAGTGCCAAGTCGGCATTCATGGCTGGTTTCAAGATGCCGTAGGGGATCGAAGAGGACGAAGAGTCGTCGATGATGCCCCTGCTCGTCAAGCTGTTGAGCGTGATCTGATCCTTGATCTTGTAGCCAAGGTCGGAGCGCGTCATGGCGAATTGTGCGAAATACAAGTCGGTATTGGCAGTCTCGATCGTCGCCAAGATCTTGGAATTGGTCTGGTCGGATGGGCTGAAGTAGGACTCGACGCGGTTGCCGCCGATCCGGTATTCGTGCGGGGTATTGTCGGTCTTGTATTGGCCAAATTTGGAGGAACCCGGGCTCGCGGCTGCCGTTTGGGTGGAATTGCCCCACATTTCATCAAATTCCAGCTTGTACCCACGGGCGATGCTTTGGTCTTGGAAGATGATCACATTGTTGGCGTCGGTCGCCATTTGTTGTGCGGTCCAGTTCATCGAGCCCGTCCACAGGACAGGCAGGTTGGGGTCGCTCGCGTTCTCGTCGATGATCACAAACTTGTTGTGCATGATCGAGTAATTGGCGCCTTGGGTGCTGGAATATTTACGAATGGCGCCGGTGAGGGCCGTCGTGCCACTGTTCACGGTGCTGCCATCGTAGATCACTCGTATGCTCACCCCACGCGCATGGGCAGCGTTCACGGCATTTACGATCTTCATGCCATTGGTGCCGTTGTCCCAGTTGTAGATGCAGATGTCCACACTCTCGGTCGCGCGGTCGATGTAGGCAGCCAGCGTGTCGGCGATGAAGCCGCCGAGGTAGTTGGCATTGACGCCGGTGGAAAAGCTGAAATCGGGCACCCGGTTGAAAAAGGAAGTGATTTTGCCAGAGGACAGCGATTGGGTGCAAAAGGGCGCGATCAGCGTCTTGGCGGTATCTGTGCCCAGCACGGAATAGCCCCTGGCGTAGTAGACGGTGCATGGCGTGAGGCCGCTGAGTGAAACGGTGTGGTCCAGGGCATTGTTGGCGGTGATCGTGCCGCCCAAGAGGCTTGGGGTGGTGCCGTATTTCAGGAATGAGGTCGTTCCAGCCACATTGGTGCTCCAGTTGAGGTCAAAGGAAGTCGTCGAGATGTTGGTTTGCGAGATCGAATTGGTGATGAAGATCGCGGCGATGTACAGGATGTCGTTGGCATCGCGCAGCAAGTGCTGGTAACCCGTGTTGCAGCCGGGGTTGGGCGAACTGCAAAACTGTGAGGCGATGCCCGTGAGGTGCACGGCAGGAGCTGGGATCACGCCGCCCACGAGCGGGCTCGACGTGAGCACGCGCACCTGCATCGGCTGCCCGCCGCAAGTCACGTTGTAGTTGGTGTTGCCAGCAAATGTGCCGCCACCCAAGACAAAGGTGCAATTGTTGAATTGCACGAGTTCGCCCTCGACGGTCTCATTCATTTGCGAAGGGGTGATCACCTGATAACCTGGCAAGGGTTGGCTGCCCAAGTTGGTAAACGACGAGACGGGCGTGATTTCCAGCAAGTTGTTGTAACTCGTGAGCGTGCCAGTGGCCAGCACGGAGTCGCCGCGTTGCAATCCCGAGAGGTTGGTCCCATAGATCGCGATCCCACCCGTGCCGTCTTGGAGATAACGGATGGCACCGAGCTCAGGCCCGTTGGTGACGATGCCGCGCACCGTTTGCGTGGAATTGATGGCTCCCGCGCGGGCGGCTGCCACCGTCTGCCCATGGACATGTGAGACAAGCGCCAATGCGCACATGAGTGCAGTGAAGTAGATTTTTTTTCCCATTACCTTACCTTGTGGTTCAAATAGACGACGAAGGTAGGTGGTAATCCTGAAGGGATTTGGATTCGAGGAGGGTAGTTTCCAACGATGCGGATCATTCGGCCCCGAAATGTGGATAAGTCAAGGTTTTTGCCCCTTCTTAGGCGAGAATCTTATTGCTTACCTGAGAAAATCATGATTGGACCCGACAAGTTTGGGCTGAAATATCCAAGGACAATTGTTATCGCATCGACTATGGCCGATTGCACCATCCAAACTTGGGCTTTGAAGCAATCTGGGAGGAACCTACAAGGCTAGTCTCTATACACATCTTTGTAATGCTCGTTTCCAGTACCCACGGTTCAGATTTTCTTCTTTGACAATACTGGGTAGAACCGACAGCGTTGATGTTCGATCCGCCGCGGTGGATCGTCAAAAAACGGGTTTGACCTGGTTATAAACGTGAGACTCCGCTGGAGTCCCTTGATGCTGACACGCTCTGCCAATGCTGCCCAAGGATCCCAGAGGGATCTCACGTTTATAGAAAACCCGACACCCTCTGAGCTCCGACCCCAGAGGGGTCGAACGCACATCACCATGTGAAACCATTGATTATCAAAATCATTGAAGAATTTTGAATAGAAAGCCATCATTCAAAAAAGTCGGTCGGCTAGATGTGTATAGAGACTATGCACAGAAAGTGGAACGCTCATTTTGGCTCGAACGTCACCTTGGCATAGATCGCCTTCAATGTCAGGTCAATGCCTAGCGAGCTCAAATGTATCACCTCGTGGATCCCATGATAGGACTGAAAGGACCAAAAGCCCGGTTCCATCCGACGCAATACATCGACTTGCGGCTGAAATTGGTCGACAAGCAGGTATTCCATCAATGTCGGGACCAACATGTAACGGTGAAACTTGTCGCCACGGTCATAGCCGACACTGCTGGGTGACAAAACCTCGATGACCACGGTCGCATTGGTATGAAAACCGGTGCCGCGCAAGGAAAGTTGGGGTTCGCCACATGAAACATGGACATCTGGCATCAAAGAAGCGTCTTGCGCAGCGATCTCCAAGTTGGAATCGGCCCCAAATACTGAACATTCCTTCTCGGCTAGGGCAAGGTGCAAGGCTGCGATCATATTTGCCCCAATCTTACTGTGGTTGTCGGTGCCACCCGCCATGTCATAGATCACACCATCAACATACTCTGCCCTGCCTTCCAATGTCTCAAGATATGCGGCATACTCGAGGATGGTGACCTTCCCTTTCTTTTCTGCGACGTTCATGTCCAAATTTACAAAAAATCTGAAATCGCTCGCAAGGTCAATGATCATCCGACCTAGAATGCGTTTAACCACGGGTACTTCAAAGATCAGTCCACCATTCAAAACCTCAAAAAAATCAAACATTCCAATTCCTAGAGAGTTAAAGATTCGTACTTTTGCCCTTATATAGAATTAGTCTAAATAAGAATTGGTGGATGAGTGAGGATTTAAAGACGATAGAAGACATTGCCGCGCAGGATTATGCCTACGGCTTTGTGACTGATATTGAGACAGATACCGCTCCGCGTGGTCTCACCGAGGACACCGTGAGAATGATCTCTGCCAAGAAAAATGAGCCCGAGTGGCTGCTGGACTGGCGCTTGCGTGCCTTCCGGCATTGGCTCACCATGAAGGAGCCCAACTGGCAAAATGTCCATCACCCAGCCATCGATTACCAAGACATCACCTATTACTCGGCACCCAAGAAGAAGCCCAAGCTCAACAGCCTCGACGAGGTCGATCCTGAGCTGCTTGCAACCTTCAAGAAGCTTGGCATCCCGCTCGATGAGCAAAAAGTCCTCGCTGGCGTGGCCGTCGACATCGTGTGGGACAGCACCTCGGTCGTCACGACTTTCCGCGAGACGCTCAAGGAAAAAGGCGTGATCTTCATGAGCTTTGGCGAGGCGGTGCAGGAGCACCCCGAGCTGATCCGCAAGTACCTCGGCAAGGTCGTGCCCTACAACGACAACTACTTTGCCGCGCTCAACTCGGCGGTTTTCAGCGACGGCTCCTTTGTGTACATCCCCAAGGGTGTGCGCTGCCCGATGGAGTTGAGCACCTATTTCCGCATCAACGAGGCCAATTCCGGACAATTTGAGCGCACGCTCATCATCGCCGACGAGGGCTCATACGTGAGCTACCTGGAGGGTTGCACCGCCCCGCAACGCGATGAAAACCAGTTGCATGCGGCCATCGTTGAACTCATCACCCTGGACAATGCCGAGATCAAATACAGCACGGTGCAAAACTGGTACCCGGGCGACAAGGACGGCAAGGGCGGCATCTACAATTTTGTG
>JANMIM010001387.1:0-3396 GCA_031375795.1 Bacteroidota bacterium | reverse complement strand
GGGCAATACATCGACCCCTGGAGCGTGGGCCCGCAAAACATGACCAATGACCTCTACTGCATGTTCTTTGCAGAAAAGGTGATTCAGGAATTCAAACCCGAGTTGCTGGTCGTGAACATGCAGGACGTGGACATTTGCCATTTTGACTTCACCCGCTATGCCGACTCGCTGCACAAGGCCGACTATGCCGTGGCCCACCTTTGGAAGACCATCCAAAATACGCCCGGCATGGCCAACGACACCGTGCTGATCGTGGTGCCCGAGCATGGCCGCAACCAAATCCCCAATACAGTGATCGACGGCTTCGGTCGCTATGCCATCGACCACACGGCCATCGACTCCAACGGGGACCAAATGTCGCGCGAAATATTTTGCCTCGTCGTCGGCCCCAGCAATGTCGTGCGGCAGGACCAGGTGATCTCTCAGGTGCGCGGGGAGTCGATCGACATCGTGCCGACGGTGGCGAAGATCTTGGGATTTGACAGCGACATACCGGCTGGCGTGAGACCGCCGGGACAATATTTGGGGGACGCATTCCTATGAAAAACTTGCGCATCATTCTTCCGATATTTTTCTTGTGTTGCCTGCTCGTTGCGGCAGCTTGCAAGCGCGAGGAGCCGTTTCCCAAGAACCCTTATGACGACGTGGATTATGGCAATGGGAACGGCAACAATTACGTTCCTGATGCCGACGGCATCGTGGGCATCTATGAAAATATATTGCGGCAAAAATGCAGCCTCCCAGGATGTCATGACGGGCACTTTGAGCCAGATTTCCGGTCGATCCAAACGGCATGGTCCACCTTGGTGTACCACGACGTGACCAAAAACACAGCTGACTCGGCGTACACGTTTCGTGTGATGCCCCGCGACACAGGCGCATCGATGCTTTGGTACCGGGTCACACGCGGCAATGCACAGTTGCAGCAAATGCCTGCCACCGGCAATTACCTGACCTCGGAGGAACTTGGGCACGTGCGCAATTGGATTTTGGGCGGCGCGCGCGACATGTTTGGCAACCTGCCGATACTGCCCAACAATGAACCGCGCATCTTGGGTCTTGTGGCTTTTAACCAGACCTTTACGACGCAACTCGACGTCACCAACAACCGCATGGACTCGGTGCCCTACAATCCTTTTTATGTGGCACCCAACACGCCCTTCAATGTCGTGATGCTCGTAGAGGACGATAGCACCGCAGTGAGTCAGTTGCAGGTGAATCGGCTCAAACTCAGCTACGACAAAAATGATTTTTCCAGCGCCACCTCGGTCAATGCCTATTTCCTTGCCCAAGGATTCAATGTGTGGGTATGCGCGATGAACAGTGGAAACTACACCGTCGGTGACACGGTTTTCATGCGGTATTACGTCAATGACGGCGACCAGCCTCAGAACACTGAATTCCCACGCGACGACAGCGAGGACCCCTATAAAACTTATGCTGCATTTTTTGTAAAGCCATGAGGAATTTGAGCATCAAATATTGCATTTGGGTGATCGGGATGATGGTGCTAGCCTTTGCGGCTTGCAAAAAAAGAGAACCAGACATCGACCTGACCGATCCGGTGCCACAGGTCTTGGGTGTCACGATCCCCAAGGCGACGGTGGTGGAGTACCAAGATTCGCTCGTTTTTTTGGTGGAATACCGCGACAACGACGGCGACTTGGGGGAAAATTCTGCGACTGTGCACAATTTGTTTCTGGTCGACAACCGCATCAATGTGACAGAGGAATTTCGCATCCGGCAACTTGCGCCCACCGGCGCTGAAATCCCGATCACCGGCATCCTACGCGTCGTGCTGCGCAATACAGGCATCACCGACCAATCCAATTCGCAGAGTTACAACTACACGGTTTACCTGCGCGACCGCGCCGGGCATGAGAGCACACATTACATTACGGATCTGGTGACGGTGAATCGGTGAGGAATAATTTCCTTTCCCAAATCGTATACATCGACAAATATGACTCAGGAAGATCAAAATACCGAATGGAAGGAATCTTGGCATGATGAATACCTGAAATGGATTTGCGGTTTTGCGAATGCACAGGGTGGTCGAATCTTCATTGGGAAGGCAGACAATGGCCTTGTGAAAGGAATCGACAATGCCAAACGCTTGCTGGAGGAGATTCCCAACAAGGTGAGGGACATCTTGGGAATCATGGTGGAGGTGAATTTGCATTTGGAGGCAGGCCTTGCTTACCTTGAGATCGTAATCGAGGCATATCCTTATCCAGTAAGTTACAAGGGGCAATATCACTTCAGAAGTGGCAGTACAAAACAAGAGCTCAAAGGTGCTGCATTGGATCAATTTTTGTTGCGAAAGCAAGGGCGACGTTGGGACGGGGTACCGATACCGAATGTCCTAGTCAGTGAATTGTCGGAAAGCGCCTTTGATTACTTCCGGAAAAATGCGCTCAGGAGTAGACGCATCTATGAAACCGATTTGGAAGACAGCAATGATATTTTGCTAGAGAAGCTGCACCTGGTCGATGGCCCCTACTTGAAAAAGGCTGCGATCCTATTGTTTCATGCGACCCCGCAAAAATATGTGACAGGTGCCTTTTTGAAAATTGGGTTCTTTCAAGCGGATGATGAGCTTGTATTTCAGGATGAGGTGCGTGGTTCTCTTTTTGACCAGGTGGAAAAAACAATGGACTTGCTGCTCACGAAATATCTGAGGGGGACCATCAGCTATCAAGGACTTAGGCGCCTGGAATCCTTTCCTTATCCTGAATCTGCACTCAGAGAGGCATTGCTCAATGCCATTGTCCACAAAGACTACAGCAGCGGCAACCCCATACAGATCAGCGTATATGCTGACAAACTCCTGTTTTGGAACAACGGTCAGTTGCCTGATTCTTGGACGGTGGAGCGATTGACGATGAAGCATCCATCGATCCCCTTCAACCCCGATCTAGCCGAAGTGTTTTTTCGCATTGGCTTGATAGAAGCCTGGGGAAGAGGAACCCTTAAGATCATCAATGAATTTGCTGCTTGGCATCTGCCCCACCCAACGTTCAAAAATGATCTCTCTGGCTTTTTTCTTGAGTTTCGTTCTGCCCCTACCAAGCTACGTGGCCTTGCCTCACGAAACGGCATGCCTCTTTTGAATTCCGCAATCATCGGCGATTTGGTAGAAATGATTTGCAAGGACATCGAAAAGCCCAAATTATCAGATGACATCCTTGAAGGATACAAAATACTCATCGAAAAATTGGAGCAAAAATCGCTATCGATCGTGCGTTCAATGCATAAACAGAAACTTTGGAAACGAAGCGAAATCCTAGAGATAATAAGTTTGTCCAATCAGACCTTTAACGTAAAACGATACGTAGAACCCTTGCTGCTTTTGAAAGCAATAAGCCCCACCATCAAGGATCGTCCAACTAGCAG
>JANMIM010001475.1:0-2330 GCA_031375795.1 Bacteroidota bacterium | reverse complement strand
TGCACGACGCCACGGCGCACGCTGAGATGCTCGCCATCACGGCCGCCAGCGAATTTCTCGGCAGCAAATACCTCGAGGGCTGCACCCTCTACGTCACCATCGAACCCTGCCCCATGTGCGCGGGCGCGCTGCGCTGGGTGCAACTGGCGCGCGTCGTGTACGGCGCGGGCGAGAGCAAATTTGGCTACACACGCTTCGGTCCAGAGATGCTGCATCCCAAGACCGAAGTCATCCACGGCGTCATGGAGCAGGAATGCCGCCAACTGATGCGCACATTTTTCCAAAACAAGCGCAACGAATGAACGCCATTCCCGCCCGTCCCAGTGCCCTTGCTTGGTTTCTGCTGATCTTTCTGGCTGTGCTTTGGGGCAGCTCCTTCATCCTCATGTTTGAGGGGCTCAAGGCCTTCAATGCGCTGGAGCTTGCGGCCATCCGCATGGGCGTCGCCGCGATCTGCCTGCTTCCCTTCTTATATAAATATGTGCGGCTCATTTCCTGGCGCGACTGGGGCTTGCTCACCGTGATCGGTCTCGCCGGCAATGCCATTCCCGCCTATCTATTTGCCCAGTCCGAGACCCAATTGCCGACGGCAGTGGTCGGGGTGCTCAATTCGCTGTCGCCGATCTTTACCTTGATCATCGGCTTTCTATTTTTCCAGATGCGCACGCCCGCCAAGAATGCAGTGGGCGTCATGCTCGGCTTCACGGGCGCGACCATCCTCGCCCTCGCCGGCAGCAAAGAGGCCGAGGTGAATACCAACCTGAGCTTTGCGTTGTTGGTCGTCGCCGCCACGCTTTGCTACGGCATCAGCACCAACATGATCAAGAACTTCTTCGCTGGCCGCGACCCGATCATGATCACGACCATCGCGCTCTCCACCGTCGGGTGGCCCGCGATCGCCTTTTTGCTACTTGGCACCGACTTCACGCAAAAGCTCAGTACCGTACCTGCCGCCCCGGCAGCGTTGGGTTACATCGTCATTCTGGGCGCACTCGGCACCGCCTTTGGCGTCGTGCTCTTCAACAAATTGTTGCAAATCAGCTCGATTATCTTCGCGACGTCAGTGACTTACCTCATCCCAGTTGTGGCCGTGGCATGGGGGATTTTCAAGCATGAGGAATTGACCCGCTGGCATGGGCTGGGCTTTTTGGTGATCTTGGTGGGTGTTTGGTTGGCGAATCGGAAGTAGCCGTAGTCGTTCTGAGCGGAGCCCACAAACTTGTCTCGCTACTCGCAGACTTGCAGAACGGGCTGCTCTTTGTGCTCACATGCAGCTCGCATCACTCGGCATCCTAGTCTCGCTCGCCGACATTTACCAACGAGTGGAATTTGAATCCTAATTTCACCTGATGGCTGATCTTAATCCAGAATCTATGAAAGTTCACTCCCACCTCCTCCAAGCAATGATTTTCGCGGCAGCCGTCGGCACATTTGTCGGCTGCGATTCCAAAAACGCCAGCCCTGAAGCTGCCAGCGAGGAAACGGCGAATGCCACCCCAAATCCTGCCCTCCCCGACCCTGCCGACAGCGGATTCACCGACCAGCCGTCCCACCCGACGACGGCGGACACTGCTACGGATGACGACCTCATCGTGCCGCCTGCACCCGATCCACGCAACTGCCCGGCATGCGGCATGGGCTGAGCCAGCGAGCTCGAAACAAATTCTCCCTGATGTTCCAACCTTTTGCGGGGTAGCGGCATCAACACCCTATCATCCACCTCAAAAAAGTTGGCACCATGAAAGTCCCACCCTCCTTGTTGAAAGCCATGCTCGTCACCGTTGCTGTGAGCGCAGTGGCAACGGGCTGTAAAACGACCAGCTCGCGCAAAAGCGAAACCTACCAGATCCAACAGGAGGAGAAAGTCGGCGTCTTCGGCCGAATCCGAAACCTCTTTGTCCGTGACAACTTCATCTGTGAAGGCTGCGGTAGAGGTTGACGTTGGGAGGATGTGGGAATGCGGACAAACCCGCAATCCGATGCTTTGCTTGTGCCATGAATCCTGCTTTTCACCATATTGAGAATATTGTCATGAAAGTCCCTTCAAAACTCCTCCAAGCCATGCTCATCACCGCTGCCCTCGGTGCCACCGCGACCGGCTGCCAATCCCTCAAGCCACAAGCTGGCGACAACAAGGAAATCCGCATCCTGCCTGTCGGGAACGGTGGCATCATCGGCAAAATCAAGAATGTGTTCCGTCCCGCCCCAATTGCAGGCCCCGGTAATTGTGGCTTGTGCGGCATGGGCTGAGCCTCTCTGACCGATGCCCCAAATCCACGCCTCCCTGTCCTTCAACCTCGATGTCGGCCTGATCCAAGCCGCACTGCCGC
>JANMIM010001372.1:0-6328 GCA_031375795.1 Bacteroidota bacterium | reverse complement strand
CCGCAGGTACGTGATCCCGCCCTCGGGCTTGCCGGCACGAACGCTCGCCGTGCCTGCACCCGTGAAGGCGACCATTTGCCCGAGGCGGTCGCCCGCGGCCTTCCAGGCCTCAAATGCCGTGTTGTATTGGATCAGGGCGGAGTCGTTGCGCCCTTGGATCAGCATCAAGGCACCCATCGTCTCGGCAGCGATCGCCCGGGCGCGCGCGTCGCCGCTGCTGCCAGCCTGCCGCAGCGCGGCTTGGTAATAGCCGCTTGCGAGGTCATGACTGCCCAGCTCCTGAAACACATTGCCCCGCAACAGGTCTGGCGCCGGGTTGGCCAGGCTGTCCAGCGAGAGCAAGGAATCGGCCTTGTGGCAGGCTGCCAGCACGGCATTCCATTGCTTGCGCTTCAATGCCATGCGACCGTCGATGAGCGCGCATTCTGCGAGGCCCTTGCGGTCGTGGAGTTGGGCAAATTCTGATTCACAGATTTTGAGGGCGGCGGCGGCGTCTTCCAAATCGTCCTTGCCGACCAATGCCGCGGCTTGGTGCAGGCGGGCCATGGTCTGCCCCTTGCTGTAGGAGATCTTGCGGCTCAGGCTCATGGCTTGTGCCGCAAATGTGAGGGCTGAGTCGGGGTAATCACGCAGCAGCGCCTCGCTGATGCGGTTGAGGACTTGCACACGGTTGCTGTCCATGGGCAGCACGGCGAGCATTTCCACGTCCTCGTCCAGCCGCTGGCCACGGAGCATGGATGCCCCGAATCCGAGCATCATCAGTAGGAAAAAGGCGAATCGCCGCATTTTATGGGGGTCAAGCTGCATGAGCGGGCGGCAATTTACGAATTTTTGAAGGACCTGCCCGATGGAATTGGCGAAAGGGGTGTACGACAATCGTGGCCCCCGTTAGTCGGCCCTCCACAGAACAACGCTGGGGGCAGACAAACGGCCTGATTCCTACGCCTGGCGCATCCAGGGAGATGTGGCCGCGTTGCGCGTGCAGGACATTACGGGTGGCATGAAAGACTTTGTGCTGAATGGCCAGCAAAATGGTCGGCTGAGGCTGGATGCCAAGGATTGTTTTCCGAATGGCGAAGTAGACGTCATCTTGCTAGAGGCAGGCCCCCAGACGCAAACGTTGAAGGTGGTACACCGGGCGGCGTAGTGTTTGTGGGTCCAATCGCACGGGAAATGGAAGGCCTAGCATCTGCCAGGCTGGGATAGCCTCCCACTACAAGGGGCTTCGCTGCCCATAGGTTTCCTTGCCAACGGTCTGAAACGTGGGTATGCCCCATTCGCCCATGAGCGTGCCATCGGCCATCAGGGCATAGCATCCGCAGCCAAATGAATAGACGCCTCGGAAGCCATAGCTTGCGACGAGCTTGCCGTGTCGCAGCATGCACACCCCCACCAACTGGCCGGGGGTGCCGTCAAAGCCCCAAGTGGCGAGGTACAAATCGCCATAGCCGACAAAGCCCAGCTTGCCCTTGTACCGGATGTCGTCGGGTTGCTCCCCCTGCATCTCATAGGTTTGGTCCAGATGGTCGAAACCCTTGCAGCCCGCCACCCGCTCGATGCCGATGGCACCCTTGAAATGCTGCGAGGTAAACACCGCCTCGATGCCGTCTGCGACTTCTGAATACACCGCCAGTCCATAGCCCTCGTCTTTCTTGCCAAATGCCAAAAACAAGCGACCCTCGATCACCAGACCGATGCCGTCGTAGTTGCCAGCCGAGGTTTTCCAATCGATGAGGTGCCCGTCGCGCTCGGCGGGGCCGATGCGCATCGTGCCGGTGTAGGCCTTGCCGTCGATCGTCGCTGCCGCGACGATGGGCCATGTGCCGTCAAATGCTGGGTTGTAGTACTTTTTTCCCATGGCGCTTTTCTTTCATCCAAATTGGTCACGGCATACGCGTGCCAAATCCATCTGCCCAAAACGCTCGCTACGCAGTCGTCCCGGATTCATCCGTCGAAAATACACATCTATTTCTAAACCTTATCTGCCCGACAACCGTTTGTTGAAATATGCGGCATCGATGTCGCGCCCGCCGAGAGGCGGCCCTTAGCTATAGAATTGTCTTTACTTCGTGCGATTGCCCTTGAATGTCGAGGGTAATCGCTTTTTGTTCTGGTCCTGCGCACCGATCATGCATGCGCAATAGGGCCTCCGCCGAGCAGCAAGAGGATGATCCCCAAAATCCATAGCATGACCGCAATTTCCAAGACAATGGCAGGCAACAAAATAGCCTGCATTCCCTTAAAAGACGGACGCATTTCCTCGGCATCACCCCAAAAAGAGATGACGTACAGCACAAATGAAGTACCTAGCACAACAAATGCGATGGGTCCAAAAAAGTGCGAGAGGTCCAATAGGGCTGGCCGATGATGCTGCAATAGGGACACCGTAAACGGCAGCATCAGAAATTGCGCATACTTCGCAAGGCCAGAAACAATCGCCAACAGCAGCAGTGAGACCTGAAAAACCACGGCCACCGAAGAGGCCTCGGCATGCCTCAGCACGTCCGTGGATTGCACTGCATAATATCCCAGCACAAACAGGTGACCGAGGAATGAAATCAGGATCAGTTTTTCACGAATTCCAGCCTGCATATCGTTTCATTGCCATCGGTGAATCATCCAAACAAAGGCCCAAGACCGTTGCAAAGTACCGACACAAAAAATGTCAAAAACCCCTCGAATGCGATCAGAACGACATAAATGAATACCGCCAAATAATGCCTGACAGGCACCGGACGGCTGGGCAACACCCACGCGACGAGCAGCGGCAAAAACGTACTCCCAAATGCGATGGCCATGGCATATGCTGCCACACAATCATTGGGAAAATGGAAAACCGCCGTAAGGCCCATGGCTTCCGTCACTACCACATACAAGACCAGTAAATTCAATGGCAATGCGCTCCGCATCAACTCGATGCGGTAGGTCAACATTTGCTCCTCGCTGTATGATTGGATGTGGGTTTTCAATCGATGTTTCAGTTTACAAGCTCGTGGGCAAAGCGGAATGGAGAAGTGTGAAGATCGCCAGTGGCTCGAGAAGCAGGACCCCACCCAGCGGCACAATCAACGCGTCAACGAATCGCGTCCAGCCTCCCCTCGCGAGCGACAATCCGACCAAATACAAGATCAATGAAAAAACGTAGCCGACGAAAAAAAACAATGGCGCCGGCTTGATGCCCCCCGTGAAAAACAGTAACAGTGTGCGGGAGCAGCAACATGCCAACATCACCACCTGTATGCCACACGCCGCCCACAAATAAACGCCACGACGGTGACGGCGATGCAATTCTGCATCGTAATGCCCGTAGAAGGGACGATGCACGGCGCGCTTTTCCCAATATTTCTGTACCATGGTCAATTCACCACAAAGGTGGCCTCCATGCTGGACGCTGATTCCTCAAATGCACGGCAGCGCAGTTTTGGAGAGTACAGCATTACCTGCGCGCTGTCATCGTCAGCGCCATCAAAATTGCCGGTGAAGGCCGTGAGCGGGCGTTGGCTCTTGGCGAAGCCCGTCATGTAGGTGATCCACTCCAGCGGGATGCGGTTGCCGGAGTCGCCCGTGTCGATGAGCGCGATGCCAGCGCCATCCTCGCCGCCCAAATAGGCTTGGGCGAGGGTGCGGGCCTGGGCTTCATTTTGAAGTCCTGAAAAATCGAGCACCACAAACCGCACTGCCGTGTCGCCCGCCTGCAATTCGCCACTCACTTGTGTGGCTCCCATGCGCTGCTCCTCTGCAACGCCGCTGATGGGATGGCGCGAAAAAAAGCTGCGCCCGCCGGCCTCGCAACTTGTGTAGGAAAATGGATATTGCGCTTGTGCCGCCGCAATACCGGCCGCTTGTGCAGGCTCGGCCTTGAGGCTCACAAGGTCGGCAGATTGCGCTTGCGACATCGCCTGCACTTGCGCCTCGTCCACGACCATGGCCTGCGGCAGCGCGTAGTCGCTCATGCGCAAGGTGAACGCAGCCACGGGCATGTCATGCGACATGGGCACGGATGCCAGCATGCCGATGCCCGCCACAAGCGCGATCAGGCCCGGTACCTTGCGCTGCATGAGCAGGCCCGCGGCCCCGGTCACGGCACACAAGGCCGCCAACATCAGGCGATTGGGCAGCGTGAAGTGGTCGCCGAGGAGGCTGCTGCTCAGCCACCACAGCAAGCCGGGCGCCAACAAAAGCAAGTATTCGATGTATTTTTTCATGATTGGAGCAGGATGAGGATCAAGTGGAATTTGTAATAGCGGCGCTTGAAGGGCGGCAAGACAGCCAATAGCCGCAGCCAATCGCGCAACAAGGTCTGGGAAAATGCAAGGATTGATTTCATTGCTTGGAGTGTGTGTTGGAGATGTGCCGTTGTCTAGATGCCGTGGGCATCTGACCAGATCACCTCGGGCATGCGCTTGCGTGGTGCCGCAGGCTCCATCGAGCGCTGCGGCAAGAGCACATCGGTCACGTCTGCCGTGCTCAGGATCAGTGCCCAAGCTTGTTGGAATTCGCGGATGGATTCCTGCCGAAAGTCCCTGAACGACCAGCCCGCAGCCCGAAACAGCCTGCCGTGCTCGAACCACACCAGGTCCATTGCGGGCTCCAAAAGCAGCCGCGCGATGGCATGTGCAGCCTTGCGGCGCCAAGGGGCTAGCCCCTGCAGCATGTTGCGGATCGCCTTGGCTTGAAAACGAATGTGGTTGGCTTCGTCGAGGAGGATTTGTTTGCAAATGGTCGTAAGGATCGGGGAATCGCTCACTTGGCGCAGGGCGGCATAATAAGGCACTGCGATGATCTCGGCGGTGATCAAGATCGTGAGGCTGTAGCGCAAGCCCACGCTGTGGCGGCACAGGCGAAAGAGTTTGTCTGAAAAATTGGAGCGCGCCTTGGGCATGTCTTCGAGGTCCATGAACCGTCCCAGCAGGCGAGAATGGCGGTTTTCCTCAAAGATGAACCATTCCATCGCATCCTGATAAGCCTTGTCGCCGCCCTTTTTCACAAAGCGCGCCACCTTGGCCTTGAGGTTGCGGGCCTCGCTGCTTTCGCCGAGCTGAAACTGCCGCACCGAGTCGCCGATCACCTCCTTGAGTTCCGGAGGGATGCGCTCAAAGGTGTTCCAGTCGATCGGCAATTGGCGGTCCAGGAAATTGCGGTACCAATCGGCCCAGGCCCTGAAGCTGTCTGATGTTTTCATATTATTCATTTCTAAAAAGTTCTTTGCAGCACAAAGTGAATGGACAAAAAAATCAGGAAAAACCCCCACCCCTGATGATACGCTCCAAGGCATCCAAATGCTCCCGAAAAGCCTGCTTGCCGGCCACCGTGGCCTTGTAACTCGTGTGTGGCTTCTTCCCGATGAACACCTTGCCGACCTCGATGTACCCACACTCCTCGAGCTTGGCGGTATGGCTCGCCAGGTTGCCGTCGGTGAGGTCCAGCCGCTCCTTGAGGGTATTAAAATCAATGTTGTCGGCCACCATCAGCAATGACATGATCGCCAACCGTATGCGGTTTTCAAAAACCTTGTTGATATGCTCCAGGTGCTCTTTCACCGCTCATATTTGAAATACATCACCCCGCCATAGACGATGTGGGCGACGCCAAAACCCAATGCCCAGAAGATGAGGCCGTGGCCGATCCAAATGGCGCAGGCCAGCCCCAGCAACAATTCCGTGATCGCAAGATAGCGTATTTCAGGGAGCGTGAATTTACTGGCATTCAACACCGCCATCCCATAAAAGAGCAGCATGGCCGCCGGGATGAAGCGGATGTCGCCGTGCCAGAACAAAATGAGACAAAATGCACCACCCACAAAAAGCGGAATCATCAAGTTGATCAGCAGCAGCTTGCCCGATGGCGTCCACATGGGGATGCTTTTCTTGCGGGCCATGCGCAAGGAAAACAGCGTCGCCAGCACAAGGGCAGACACCAAGACCGCACCGGCGTCAAGTACAAAAAACATCCGCAGCTCCGCCAATGTATGTGCAGTCGGCACGTTGCCAAAATCCACGGACTTGCCGAGGTACAACCAAGCCACGACCGCTCCCAAGAGGGCGCACAACCCGGCGCTCAAGCCCGAGAGTCCGCTCAGGGACAGGAATTTGGAGTGCCGCTCCATCATCGCCCTGATTTCAGAAATGTCGTTGAGATGTCCCTTTAGATCCTCCATATTCAAAGCACTTTGCAATACAAAGCAAACTTACGGAAGGAAAAGGGAAAAGATGCATCGGTGAGAAAAAATATTTGAGCGTCCTTATTTCACAGCACCGGAGGAGCCCGCCCCGCCGTGTCCCGCTCAGAGGCGGGGATCAAAGGTCGGGACAGGGCTATCGAACATTTG
>JANMIM010001345.1:0-1263 GCA_031375795.1 Bacteroidota bacterium | reverse complement strand
CCCGACAACAAGTTTTCGGGCGACGTGGTCAAGCTCATGAGCGTGTCCTATGACCTGCCGATCGCCACGCAGCCGAGTGGCAGCGTGAAATACATGTTTTACGCTGGTCCGCTGGACTTCGGCATCCTCAAGACGTATGACCGCGACATGATCAAGCAGATCGGCCTCGGTTGGGGGCCGCTCAAGTGGGTCAATCGTTTTCTCACCATCCCGATTTTCAACTTCCTGAGGGACTACATTTCCAACTATGGCTTGATCATCCTGCTCTTGGGCTTGATCATCAAGACATTGATCTATCCGCTCACCTACCGCACCTATATCTCCACGACGCGCATGCGCCTGGTGAACAATACGCCCGAGGTCAAGGAGTTGGAGATCAAATACAAGGACGACCCGACCAAGCTCCAGCAGGAGAAGATGGCGGTCTCCAAGAAGTATGGGGTGAGTATGTTTGGCGGATGTTGGCCGATGCTCGTGCAGTATCCCTTCATGATCGCCCTGTTTTTCTTCTTCCCCAACAGCATCGAGCTACGGCAGCAAAGCTTTTGGTGGGCACCCGACTTGAGCACCTACGATTCGATTTACAACCTCCCCTTCACGATCCCCTTCTACGGTGACCACGTGAGCCTCTTTACGTTGTTGATGACGGCATCGATCTTTGCCTACACCATCATCAACCAAAAGATGCAGCCGCAGCAGGTCGCCAACCCGGTGATGAAGTGGTTTCCATACATCATGCCGATCATCCTGTTGGGATTCTTGAACCGGTACTCGGCGGGCTTGAGCTGGTACTACCTGCTCTCCAACTTGATCTCGATCAGCCAGACTCTCATCACGCGTCGGTTTGTGAACGAAGACAAGCTGTTTGCTGAGATGGTGAAGAGTGCGAATGAGAAAGCCAGCGACCCCAACAAGAAAAAGGGCACCCTGGAGCGCTGGGCAGAGCGGCAGCAGCAGCGCCAACGCGACGTGGTGCAGCAGCGTCAGGATTCACGTGGCGACGGCCCCTCGACCAAGGGACCCAAGATGCAACCGCCCAAAAAGCGCCGTTGATCCTTGGTGTGGTTTTTGCAATGTTTGAATAAATGCTATCAGCTATGAAATCTATCTCTCAATTTCTGATCGTGACCGTGTTTGCGCTCGTGCTCCTGAGCGCCTGCAAGACCAAGAAAGCCAATGGCGGCAACGATGTGCCCGCTGATTTTGCCTTGGAAATCCAGCATTCGGGTTGCCGGGGCAACTGCCCCGCATACAACATCAAGG
>JANMIM010001468.1:0-1409 GCA_031375795.1 Bacteroidota bacterium | reverse complement strand
TGGGCGCGGCCTCATCTGCATGTCCATGCCCGATGAGCGTTGCGAGGAGCTCAAACTGGAGTTGATGGTGGGCCGCAACACGGCACTGCATGCGACGCCTTTTACGGTTTCCGTGGACTTGCTCAAGAATGGTGTCACGAGTGGCATCTCAGCATCCGACCGTTCCAAGACCATCATGGCCTTGATCGACCCGACATCGCGCCCCGAGGATTTCGGCCGTCCAGGGCATATTTTTCCATTGAAAGCCAAGCCCGAGGGCGTCTTGCGCCGTTCGGGTCACACCGAGGCGGCGATCGACTTTGCGCGCTTGGCTGGCTTCGAGCAAGCCGGCGTGTTGGTCGAAATCATGAACGAGGACGGCACCATGGCGCGGCTCCCTGAACTGCGGCAGATTGCAGACCGTTTCGACCTCAAGCTCGTGACGATCGCCGATCTCATCGAGTACCGGTTGGCCCATGACTCGCTCATCGTGCGGGAGATTGGCATTGACTTGCCGACCGAGCGTGGAGCATTTGACCTGATCGCCTACCGGCAAATCGCCACCGATGAAATTCACATGGCCCTGATCAAGGGTACTTGGGAAAAGGACGAGCCGGTGCTGGTGCGCGTGCACAGCAGTTGCGTGACGGGCGACATCTTTGGCTCTTGCCGCTGCGACTGTGGCGAGCAGCTCAACAAGGCCATGCACATGGTGGAAAAGGAAGGCAAGGGCGTGATCTTGTACATGAACCAAGAGGGCCGCGGCATCGGTCTGTTGAACAAGTTGAAGGCCTACAAGCTGCAGGAGCAGGGCCTCGACACCGTGCAAGCCAATCTTGAACTCGGTTTCAAGATGGACGAGCGCGACTATGGCGTCGGCGCGCAGATCTTGCGCGACCTCGGCATCCACAAGATGCGCCTCATGACCAACAATCCCAAGAAACGCACGGGCTTGATCGGCTATGGCTTGGAGATTGTGGAGAATGTGAAGATCGAGGTCGAACCCAATCCGCACAATGCCTCTTATTTGAGGACCAAGCGCGAGAAGCTCGGGCATACTTTGACGCAGGCGTAGGGGGGGAGAGATCGGTGACGATCAGGATGAAAGATGAAAGTTCAGAGTTCAGAGTTCAGAGTTCAGAGTTTCGTGCACTTTGCGAATCGGCGCCTGTCCCGATCAGAGATCGGGGCGCACTTTGCGGTTTCATTTTCAGCTGATTGAGTGGAGAGTGGAGTTTTTTTCCTTCATCTGTTTACTGGGCGCTAGATTTTAATACTTGACCTACAATTCAAGAAGAAAGCATGAAACGAATTTTGGGATGTTTGTTTTTGTTGATCCTTGTTTATCAGGGGTATGCCTCTGTGAAACTCACGGGTGCGATCAGCAAGTACAAGATCAGCATGGAATTGGTGGCCTCCTCCGTGGACAA
>JANMIM010001328.1:0-2663 GCA_031375795.1 Bacteroidota bacterium | reverse complement strand
GGCTTTTTGCGCAGGACGATGCCTGCGCCCAGGTCAATGATGCTGTCTTTGGTCTCGCGACCGGCGCCCAGCAACATCGAGGCGTGCCCGACACGCATGGAGTCCAGGCTCGCGACCCAGCCTGCGCGGGTGGCTTTTAAGTCATATTCATATTGCGCACCCGGCAATTTGCTCGGGTCGTCGACCATTGTCGCATCGCCGCCTTGCGCGGCGACGAGCTCCCGCAATTTCGCGAGGGCTGCGCCCGAGCGGATCGTCTCCTCCAATATTGCGCGGGCCGATTCGATGGTATCGGCTTTGCCACCGAGCATGACCATGGCTGCGCCGAGTTGCAGGCAGATCTCGTGGAGGTCTGCAGGGCCCTCGCCTTTCAAGGTGGCAATCGCCTCCTTGATTTCCAGCGCATTGCCGATCGCGTAGCCGAGCGGCTGATCCATGTCGGTCACAAAAGCGACCGTCTTTTTGCCCATCAATTCACCGATCCGCACCATTTCGCGCGCCAATTCAAAGCTGTCCTCCACGGTCTTCATGAAGGCGCCCGAACCGGTTTTCACATCGAGTACGATCGCATCGCAACCCGCCGCGAGTTTTTTGCTCATGATGCTGCCTGCGATCAGGCTCACATTTTCGACCGTGCCGGTCACGTCGCGCAGGGCATACAATTTTTTGTCGGCGGGCACGAGATTGGCGGTTTGCCCCGCAATCGCGATGCCGATCGTATTCACATTGCGGATGAAATCCGCCATTTCCATTTCGATTTTGAAGCCCTTGAAGGATTCCAATTTGTCGAGTGTGCCGCCCGTGTGGCCGAGTCCGCGCCCGCTGAGCTTGCCCACGGGTACGCCTGCCGCCGCGACCATCGGCGCGAGCACGATGCTTGTCTTGTCACCCACACCACCGGTGCTGTGTTTGTCGACCTTGATGCCTGCAATGCCGCTGAGGTCGATCGTGTCGCCGCTCTCGATCATCGCGCGCACCAGGTTTTGCGTTTCCACGGGCTCCATGCCCTTGAAATAGATCGCCATCATCAATGCAGAGACTTGGTAATCGGGAATTTCACCAGAGGTGAATCCTTGGATCATCCAATCAATTTCCGCAGGGCTCAGACTTCCGCCATCCCGCTTTTTCAAAATCAAATCGACCATTCTCATAAAGCGGGAATTTTTTGGATGATGCCTGATACCAATTGGATGAATTTGGGACGCGCCTCGTTGGCGACCGCGACCACATGTGCGTGCTCGAGCGGTACGAGGTTGTCGGGGTCGGCCATGTCGGTGATGCAGCTGATCCCCAGCACTTTGATGCCTGTGTGTACGGCCACGATCGTCTCGGGGACGGTGCTCATGCCGATGGTGTCGGAACCAAATCCCTTCACCATCCGCAACTCGGCTTTGCTATAATAATAGGGGCCGCTCACGGCGGTATAGATGCCTTCCTTGGTGTCGATATGCAACTCGGCTGCGACTTGTTTTCCCAGCGAAATCAGGGACTTGTCGTAGGCTGTGCTCATGTCGGGAAACCTCGGACCGAGGTCGTTGAAATTCTTGCCGATGAGCGGATTGTCACCGATGAAATTGATGTGGTCGGTGATGAACATGAGCGCGCCGGGATAGAGTTGCGGGTTGATGCCACCGCAAGCGTTTGTGACGATCATCGTGCTCACGCCCAGGGCCTTGAATACACGCACGGGGAAGGTGACTTCCTCCAGGGAATAACCTTCGTAAAAATGGAATCTGCCTTGGAGCGCGATCACCTTCTTGCCTTGCAATGTCCCGATGACCAATTTGCCTGCATGGCCCTCGACGGTGGAGACAGGGAAATGCGGAATATCGTGGTAATCGATCTTCACGGCATCCTCGATTTCGTCGGCAAATCCACCGAGGCCCGAGCCCAAGATGAGGCCGATTTGCGGCGCAATATTGGCCTTGCCGCGGATGAAATCGGCGGCGGCATTGATTTTTTGAAGCAGATTCAATTCCATTGTAAAAGCTTGCGCTGCGATATTGTGTTTTACATGTCCTGCAAGATGCCGCGCACCAGCCGGATGAATTTATCTTTGACGATGTCCATGGTCTCGACGACCTCGGCATGGCTCAGCGCCTTGTCTGAAATGCCTGCTGCGAGGTTGGAAATGAAGGAAATGCCCAGGACCTCGATGCCGCAATGTGCGGCTGCATGCACCTCAGGCACCGTGCTCATGCCCACGGCGTCTGCACCCAGGTGCTTGGCCAGCCTCACCTCTGCTGGCGTTTCGTAGCAGGGACCCGTATTGAACTGATAGACTCCCTCTTGCAGTTTGATCCCAAGCCTCCTGCCAACCGACCTGCCGACGGCGAGCAGTCGCGCGCTGTAGGCTTGCGATGTGTCGGGAAACCGTGGCCCCAGCTCGGGAATATTATGCCCCATGAGGGGATTGTTGAACGCAAAATTGATGTGGTCGGTGATGAGCATGAGGTCTCCTTGCTCAAAATGCGGATTCACCCCGCCTGCTGCATTGGTGACCAGCAACATTTTGATGCCGAGCATCTTCATGACCCAGACAGGCATCGCCAGGGCACGGATCGGGTAGCCTTCGTAATAATGAAAGCGCCCCTGCATCACGAGCACATTGCGGCCCTCTAATTTGCCAATCACAAAGCGTCCCGCATGGCCCTCGACCGTCG
>JANMIM010001305.1:0-3756 GCA_031375795.1 Bacteroidota bacterium | reverse complement strand
CGGCGGTGCCGCGCCCCTCTCCTACCAGTGGAATTTCGGCGATGGCGGCTCATCCACCCTCGCCAATCCCAGCCACACCTACAATGCCAGCGGGGCATTCACGGTCACCCTCATCGCCGTGGACGCCAACGGCTGCTCAGACACCTTGGTGCGCCCTGCATTTGTAAACATCGGCACGGTCGTCGCGGCATTTACACCCAACACGACGACGATTTGCGAAGGACAGGGCGTGACATTTACCGACAACAGCACAGGCAACCCCAATAGCTGGAACTGGACATTTGGCGACGGCGGCACCTCGACCGCGCAGAACCCCACGCATACCTACGCGACCGCTGGCACGTACACGGTCTCGCTCGTGGCGGGCAACGGCGCCTGCTCGGACACCGAGACGCAGGTGGCGCTCATCACCGTGAATCCGGCGCCTGTCGCGAACCTCAGCGGCACACCAACCAATGGATGCTCCGTTCCGATGCTGGTGAATTTCACGGACTTGAGCACAGGCAGCCCGACGGCTTGGCTCTGGGACTTTGGCGACGGCAGCACAAGCACGGCCCAAAATCCCGCACATACCTACACGGTGCCGGGCACCTACACCGTCACGCTCACCGTGACCGGCCCCAACGGCTGCACCGACGTCGTGGTCTTCAACAACTACATCCAAATCGTGCCGCCTGTCGCCAATTTTGCAGGGACGCCGCTCTTTGGTTGCATCCCGCTGCCCGTTGCCTTCACCGACCTGAGCACCTCGGTCGAGCCGATCGTGAGCTGGACCTGGGACTTTGGGGACGGGGGCACGAGCAATGCACAAAATCCCACGCATACTTACACGACACCCGGCGGATTCACGGTTTCATTGATCATCGTGAATGCCGCAGGTTGCACCGACACCTTGGTGATCCCGTTTTATGTGCAAGCTGGCGTACCGCCGGTTTCATGTTTCACGGTGAATCCGACGGTGGCTTGTGTGAATGAGCCGATCAATTTCACGGATTGCAGCACGGGTGCGACGGGTTATTTTTGGGACTTTGGCGACGGCGGCACGAGTACGGTTGCCAATCCGACCTATGCCTACCAAGACACGGGCTGCTTCACGGTGACCTTGATCGTGAGCAACTTCGGATGCAACGACCTCTTTTTGATCATCGACGCCGTTTGCATCACGCCGCCGCTGGCGCGTTTCAACCTCACACCCGCAACGGGTTGCGGCGTCCCGCTTTTGGTGACATTTACCGACAACAGCATCCTGCCGCACACTTGGTTGTGGGATTTTGGGGATGGGAATTCCTCGACCCTGCAAAATCCGACGCACAACTATGTCGCGCTCGGCAATTACGTGGTCACGCTCACGGTTTCAGACACCGTCAATGGTTGCGTCGACGACGCCACGGCCAATGTCACGATCACCGATCCGCAAGCCAATTTCTCGGGGGCGCCGCTCTTTGGTTGTGGGCCGCTCACGGTCAACTTCACCGATTTGAGTACGGGTGCGACGACCTGGAACTGGGATTTTGGGGACGGCGGCACCTCCAATGCGCAAAATCCGAGCTACACGTATCAAAATCCGGGCACCTACACGGTCACGCTCGTGATCGGCGACAACAATGGCTGCAGCGACACGCATATCGAGGTCAATTATGTGCAGGTGATCGGTCCGGCGGTGGATTTTTCGGGTTTGCCATTGGCGGGATGTGATTCGCTGCTGGTGAATTTTACCGATCTGTCTGTGCCGGGCGCGCCGATCATCTCTTGGAGTTGGAATTTTGGGGATGGGAACACCTCGACCCTTCAAAATCCCAGCCACATGTATGCGCCAGGCAGCTACAACGTCTCGCTCACGGTCACCGACGCCGTGGGTTGCAGCCGCACATTCACCCGCAACAATTATGTCTTGGTCACCTCGCCCTTCGCCAATTTCACGATCAACGACACCCTCACGTGCGTCGGCGTGGCCCTGCAATTCAACAACAGCTCGACCGGGCAAGGGCTGAGCTACAGCTGGGACTTTGGCGACGGCACATTCTCCACGGCCACCAATCCGAGCCACGCCTACGCTGGCAACGGCACCTACAACGTCACGCTCGCGATCCAGGACAACAATGGCTGCCGAGACACCATCGTGCAAAATGGCCTCGTCACCATCAGCAATGTGCTCGCAGCCTTCAACGCCAACCCGACGAATGCGAGTTGCCCTCCCTTGCTCGTGAGCTTTACCGACCAATCCTTCTGGGATATTGTGTCCTGGAGTTGGAATTTTGGCGACGGCACCGGATCGACCTTGCAAAACGCCGCCCACGTGTATGCGACGGCGGGCAGTTTTGATGTGACCCTCAGCGTCATCAACGACGACGGCTGCCGCGACACGCTCTTCATGCCCGGCCTCATCAATATATTGGGCCCCAATGGCAATTTTGTTTTCGACCCCGACACGGGCTGTACCCCGCAATTGGTGCATTTCAACGCCACCGCCACCAACACCGCAGTGTACACATGGGACTTTGGTGACGGCAACGTGGGCATCAGCACCGTCGACTCCATCGACCATGTTTACACGCAGACGGGCACCTTTTTCCCGATCCTGATCCTCGACGACGGACTGGGTTGCACGTACAGCATCCTCTCACCCGACAGCATCGTGATCGACACGGTTCCCTTGGTGAATTTTGGGGTGAACGCGAATGTATTGTGCCGATTGGATACCGTGCGGTTTACGGACCTCACATTCTCCACGCGGCCCATTGTGAGTTGGTTGTGGGATTTTGGCGATGGCTCCACTTCCACCCTGCAAAATCCCGCGCACCTCTATGCTGCGCCGGGCAATTACACGGTGACCTTGACGGTCGTGAATGCCTTGGGATGCACCAATACGATCATTCTCCCGGCCAATGTGTCGATCTTCCTGCCACCTACCGCGGCATTCACGCCCAGTGATACGATTGGTTGTGATCCGCTGTTTGTGGTGTTTACGGATGGCTCGACAGGTCCACAACCGATCACTGCCTGGGATTGGGATTTTGGGAATGGCGGCAATTCTGTGCTTCAAAATCCGAGTGAAACATTTGTGGGCACGGGCAATTATATTGTGACCTTGATTGCAATCGACAGCGCAGGCTGCCGCGACACGATCACCGACAATATTGTGGTCAATCCAGGCCCGACCGCTGCCTTTGTGGCCGATGATTCCGTGGGTTGTCCTCCCCTGCCGGTGATTTTCACGGCGACGACAGGCATGGGAATCGTGAATTTTGCTTGGGATTTTGGAGACGGATCGCCGGTGCAGACAGGCAATCCCGTCACCCATACCTACCCGATCGCCGGCAATTTCACGGTGACCTTGGTGGTGACCGATACGCTGGGCTGCACCGACACGCTCGTGAAGCCGCAATATATCCAGATCAATCCGCCGGTCGCGAATTTTAATCCCAATGTCACGAGCGGCTGCCCGCCACTCAACGTGACCTTTACGGACATCAGCACCGGCACCAACGGCATTGTGGCTTGGGACTGGACCTTTGGCGACGGAGGCACATCGACCACACAAAACCCCACGCACACATATTCCCTGCCGGGCCTGTACACCGTCACGCTCATCGTCACCGACGCGATCGGCTGCCGTGACACGCTCACGCGCCCCAACTTGATCACGGTCTTTCAGCCCCCAATGGCCAATTTTGGCATCGTCGACACCACCAATTGCCAGCCGTTTATGATTGTCTTGCAGGACAGCAGCACCTCGGCGGCGTCCACGATCGTGAG
>JANMIM010001284.1:0-1240 GCA_031375795.1 Bacteroidota bacterium | reverse complement strand
GTCGGCACCAGGTAGGTTTGCCTCAGGATGTCGAGCGTCACGCGGTCCGGGTGCCCGGTCGGGTTGCGGGTATCCCAGAACCAACCGGCTGCGTCCACAGCCAGCTCGGGCTGTGCGACCATGTCTGGGTTGAGCGCGCTGGTAAGGTCACGGCCCAGCGAAAGCCCGTATTTTTCATAGTTGGACCTCCCCGTGAGCTGGATCAATCCCCTGCCCCTGAACTTGTAGCCGTCGCCGGGATGTACATTGCCCAGCTCTGTCCGGCCTTCGTACCTGAGCTGCCAGGACGAGCCGTTGGTGGCCACGCCTTGTGCATTGAGTGCTGGATTGGGCCAGATTTCCTCGTTGTATTTGAAGGAGCCGCTTTCCTGTGCCACTTGCGCAATGAAATGGGCGATCCTGATGGGCGTATTGATCGCGTAGGTGGCCAGGGCGCGGTTCAGTGGGGCGAGGTACTTGTCGATGTTTTCCTCCTTGGCACTGGGCAAGATGGCCTTGAGTTGGTCTTTGGTAATCAGATCTGCCATTTCTTAAAAGTATCGTTGAGTCCGATTTTGTGTGAGAAAGGGCAAAACCCCTTTCGAGGGCTGAAAATACGATTATTTTTCGAACAGGAATCGGAAATTTCAGGATTTGAAATAGCGTTCACTTTGCGTTTCTGGCTGCGATCGGGTTTGATGCATACAGATCGGCCCAAGCTTTTTGCAAAAACCTGGGCCGATCGGTCGAGCAAAGGACTCACAATCAGTCGAGTCCGTTTTCCTTGATCCAGCGCTCCGCATCGAGGGCTGCCATGCAACCTGTGCCAGCGGCCGTGATGGCCTGCCGGTAGGTGAAGTCCTGTGCGTCTCCTGAGGCAAAGACCCCTTCGACATTCGTGTGGGTGCTCTTGCCATGCGTGAGAATGTATCCCATTTCGTTCATGTCGATCACGCCTTTGAAGATGTCGGTATTGGGTTTGTGGCCGATGGCCACAAAAAAGGCCCTGACAGCCACGGTCGATTCCTCGCCCGTGCTCCTGTTGCGGATGCGGATGCTGTGCACCTTCTCGTCACCCAGCACTTCCACCGTTTCAGTATTCCAATAGACATTGATCTTGGGGTTCTTGAGCACGCGCTCTTGCATGATCTTGGAGGCACGCATGGCATCGCCACGCACCAGCATGTGTACCTCCGTACACAAGCCTGCGAGGTAGCTTGCTTCCTCACAGGCCGTGTCGCCACCGCCGACCACGGCAACG
>JANMIM010001280.1:0-4410 GCA_031375795.1 Bacteroidota bacterium | reverse complement strand
CACAAATTGATACTCCATATCTTGCAGGATTGAGCTGCAAATTAGGAAAAAGGATGGAATCAATCGGCGCTGTCCTCAAACGAATCGCCCTTGCCATCGGAATCGTGCTCCAAGTCGGGATTCGGCGGCGGAGAGAGCAATTCCAGGTTGCGCAGGAGCTGGAACACGAGCCATCCCATGAGCACGCCCGTGAGCATGGCGACGAGCATTCCGAGCGGGTAGGCGTAGCCGGCATAGATGCGCACCAGGGCAAAGAGCAAGATGGGAATCCAGGCGACCGTGACCTTGGGCTGCTGCCAGAGCTTGAGCCGCATTCGCACAAAGTAATAGCTACCCACGACCGCGGCCACCGGCCAATCGGGCATGCTGATCTCAGCCCCGTTTCCCAAGGCAGGTAGCTTGGCGCCGTGCAGGTAATATTCGACCTTCCAGGGTGCGGGATGCATGAGTATGTTCGCAAGGATGGAGGCTGCCTGATAGCTCAATATGAACGCCGCGAGGGTAAAAAATAGGCTGAACACCGCAGATTGTGGCTTTGCGAGGTAAACCGTGATGGCCAGGAATACAAAAAAAGGCATCATCGCATTGATGTTGCCAAAAATCACTGCATGATCCTCCAGGAAGTGAATCCCCGACAAGAGCCTGATTTTCAAAAACAGGGCTTGATCGGCGGCATACAGCGATTCAGCAATCTTCTTCATCAACGCCCGCCCTCAAGGTCTGAAGCCTGCCGCGCAAACAGGATGAGCCGCGGCGAATGGGCAGCATCAAACGCATTGCCATTGTAGTCGCCCCACAATTCCTCGATCACCAATCCAGCTCCCGCAAACAACGATTCGAAATCGCCAAGGCCCAAAGCCTGCACCCGTTCTTCAAAGACGTGCTCCTCGGCGCCATCAATCAGGTGGATTTCCTTCACGATGAAACCATTTTCCAGCCGTTTGCTGATCTTGAATTGCACACCCTCGCGCTCGACTTCATGGTAGGGCACGAGCTTGCGCTTGATCTCCTCGACGTTGAAAAAGTCGAGGACGACCGTCCCACCTGGCACGAGGCCTTTGGAGATGTGCTTCAATACCAGCAGATTGTCCTTCTTGTCGTCGAAATAACCAAAGCTCGTGAAGAGGTTGAGGATGTAGTCGTATTGCCCAGCGATGGGCTGCCGCATGTCGTGCACATGAAACCGCAGGCCAGGCTTTTCGTTCAGCTTCGCGTCGGCGATGCTTGCAGCACTCAGGTCCACGCCAGTGACATCGAGTCCATGCTGGTGAATGAACACTGCGTGGCGACCCCTGCCACAGGCGAGGTCCAGGAACTTGGCGCCTTGGGTGGGGGAGAGCGCCTCCAAGAGGTGCTCGATGAACGCCTCGGCCTCTGCATAGTCGCGGTGACTGTACAAGATCGGGTACCAAGGCGAGTCAAACCAAGATTCAAACCATTGCGCCGGCATCTTTGACTTCGGGTTGGCGTAGTTGGGTGGTCATTTGGGTGATTTTCTCGAGCGTGTCCACAAACATCCCAAAGTGCTCGTCCTTGATCGTGCGCTTCATGAGGCGGGCAATGACTCGCACGTAGTGGCTGTATTTGTCGTAGAGTTTCTTGCCCTTGGGAGTCAGGTCCAAGTACACGGCCCGCCGGTCGGTCTTGGAGTTGACGCGCTTCACAAATTTTTGGCGCTCGATCTTGTCGATGATCGAGGTGAGGGTGCTGAGCTTGATGTTGAAGGCGTCGCCGATTTCCTTCATCTTGCGACGGCCATTGATCGCCACATATTGCAGGATCTCCATCTCGAGCTCCGAGACCTTGAAATTGTCCTTGATATACCGTTGATGCCTCCTGAAGACATCCCTCAGTTCGATCAAACTTACTTCCAAGCGCTCCACTTGCGTGGCATCGGTCGGCGCATTTTCCTTGCTGACTGCGGCCAAAGGGCTATTTTCCATAACTTGTAGCTACTAAGTAGAACTCATAAGGGGCAAAAATCCTTGAACGATCCATTGCAAAACCATCTGCCAAGGGCCTCTACGACATTGGCCTGCAACACGTATGACAAGGATTGATTCCCTTTTCGTAATACTTCAAATGTAAATCATTTTGAGGATGTAGAAAATCGGGGAATCAAAAAAATACGAATCCATTGATTTTTTTTCAGATTTCCTTTTTCGACTTACATTTCGGAATTTTGGGCAAATACATTTAAAGCAGCCTGCCAGGCTCTGATACATCATGGAAAAACTCATTCAAGACTTTGCCGACCAAATGCGTCAAGCAGTGGAGATCGGCAGCAAAGCCACCTTCACCCAACCTGAAAACGAAATACGCAACGTATGCCTCATCGGCTTGGGCGGCTCGGCCTTTGGCGGCGAGGTGGCCAAAAACTATATCTCCGGTGAATGCCCCGTGCCCTTTGAAATTGTGAGGGACTACACGATTCCCGGTTATGTCTCCAAGCATACCCTGCTGATCGCCAGCAGCTACTCCGGAAACACCGAGGAGACCCTTGCAGCCCTCGCATTGGCGATCCCAAGGGGTCCCAAGATCATCTGCGTCACCTCCGGTGGCAAGGTGCTGGAAACTGCCCGCGCAAACGGCTATGACCATATCGTGCTGCCCGGCGGGTATCCTCCGCGCACGGCTGCCGGCTTCTCCATCATTCAGCAGCTCTTTGTGCTCAAGGGCATGGGCCTGATCAAGAACTTTGACAAGGCACTTGCCGAGGCCATATCGTTGGTGGCCAGCTTCGACAGCCATGAGGATGCAAAACTCATCGCCGACCAGCTCCAGAAGCGCATCCCGGTGCTCTACAGCTCCCCGGCTTTTGAGTCCATCGCCATTCGTTGGAGGCAGCAGATCGAGGAAAACTCCAAGCAGATTGCATTTCACCACGTGATCCCAGAGATGAATCACAACGAGCTCGTGGGTTGGAAAAATCCCGCAGAGCTGCTGGAGGACACGGTCGTCGTGATCTTGCGCTCCAAGTTTGACCATCCACGCAATGCGATCCGCATGGACATCAGCCGCGAACTGATGGGCGAATATGCCGACGGCGTGATCGAGGTCATGGCTGAAGGCAAAACGCATCTGGCACAGCTGTTTTTCCTCTTGCACCTCGGCGACTGGGTTTCCTACTACCTGGCTTTGCTCAACAACGAGGAACCTACCCCCGTGAAGGTCATCGACTACCTCAAGGCTGAATTGGGGAAAAAGTAATTGCACCCGATGACCACCGATACCCTGAGCCAGGTTCCTAGCAGCCATGCGGTGGAGACGCCTGCGCTGCAAATGTGGCTTAGGTCCCATATGTATTTCGTTGTGTCGGGAGATGCCCAGGCACAACGAAATACGCTTGTCTCGGCACTCAATCGGCTGTGCCCATGAAAAAGGAAATCAAGATTGGCCTGACGATCATGGCCGCCATCGTGATTTTGTATTTGTCCCTCACCTGGGTCAAGAGCACCCAACTCTTTGCTGTAAGCAGGGGGGAGTATGTGATTCGTTTCCAGGATGTTTCGGGCCTCAAGGAAGGTGACGCCGTGACCGTATTTGGCTACCCATCGGGCAATGTCGAGCACATCTCGATCGATGGCCAGGGTGCCTTGGTGCATGTGAACCTGAGCGAGGACATCGCCGTGCAGACCGATGCACGGGCGATCATCAAGGTCAAGGAGATCATGGGTGGCAAGACCATCGAGCTCATCCCCGGGCAGTCAGGTAGAAAATTGCCAGACAACCAGCCCATCCCGGGTTCGGCTACCCTGGATTTTTCCTCCGCATTCGCCAAGGCCGGTGAATTTCTGGACAAGGTCGACGTGAACCAGATCGACAGCATGATGAGCGGCATCAACAGGTTGGTCAATACCTTTACGAACATGACCGACGAGCTCGACACGCTCGACACGCATGGCATGGTCAAGGACCTGCGCGAGAGTGCCGGCAGCCTCAACCGCATCCTCGCCGACGTCGAGCGCCGCAAATTGATCGCGAGCATCGACCAAAGCCTGGGAAAAGTGAATTTGCTGGCAGACAAGGCAGAGACCTCGCTCAATTCCATCACCCTACTCACCGATCAGATCAGTGCCAAGACGCTGCCCAAGGCTGACAGCATGCTCAGCAAGGTCAACGATATGCTGGGCGAAAGCGAAGGCATGATCGATGACCTCAAGAAGATCTTGAAGCAATTGCAGGACCGCAACACCCTCGCAGGACAGCTGTTGTATGATCCGGCATTTGCCAAGCAAGTCGATGGCAGCCTGAAGAACCTCGATCTCACCTTGGATCATATTCGTACCAAAAAGATCTATGTCACGATGACTTTGGGAAAGAAACAAAAGGTGTTTTCTGAGGATCCGGTGGAGGTTTTGGGGGAGAAGGTTGAAAGATGAAAGTTCAGAGTTCAGAGTTCAGAGTTCA
>JANMIM010001275.1:0-1011 GCA_031375795.1 Bacteroidota bacterium | reverse complement strand
TCCTCGTTGCGGCGGCGGTCGTCCATGCCAGGAAAGCTCTTGTCGACGTCTGCGGGCAAATCCTCGGCGGTGTAGACGGGCGAGATCGGGATGCCGGACTCATTGAGGCGCACCAATTTTTCATAGGGCTTGCCCTTGAGGTCGCTTTGGATCTTGTCCAGCCATTCGGCTTTGGAGACCGAAGGGAAATCATCTAGCAATCGATCGGGCATGGGGGTAGAAATATTTGAACAAAGGACCGAAATTAGCGGTTTATTCCTTGATTTGGAAATGCGTTTTGTCACAAGAAAAGCTGGAATTGCTTAGGATATGATGCCATCCGTCCTCACGATCACCCTCCGTGCAGCCACCGCGATCAAGCAGGTGATGCAAGGCGAAAGCGTGCCTGTGGGCTACAGCCTGCGCGTCGGTGTGCGCGGTGGCGGCCCTGCCTGCGCCAGTGTGAGCTACTTGTTGGGCTTCGATGCCCAAAAGGAAAGCGATATGGCCTATATCATCGACGAGATCCCGGTGGTGATCGACCGCGCCCAGAGCATGTATGTGATGGGCATGGAGATCGATTGGTTTGAGGACGAATCCCAACGCGGCTTTGTTTTCAACAATCCCAGCCAACGCAAGGCATCCGCTGAAATCTAGCATTGATAATCAAGTCATTCGTAGGATGATTTGCGATCTCCTTGCTGTAAACTGGAATACATTGTTATTTTTGGGCTGAAGGGCAGCCTTCGTGAATCAAAAAAGAAACGCTGGTGCTGGGTTTACTCCTCATATTCTTGATCTCGATCGTGTTTAGCTTCGTGATCTCCATCCCCATCGGCGGGGTCAATATGGCGGTGTTTCAAGCTACGCTCAACAGCAATCCGCGTGCAGGGTACCTCATCGGCTTGGGTGCCATCTCGGCAGAGATCGTGTATTGCGCCATCCCGATGTTCAGCCTCGGCGATGATCTCAAGGCTTGGGGTGTCATGGACATCCTCTCGCTGCTCTTCATCCCGGTGCTCGTCGTGATGG
>JANMIM010001264.1:0-5014 GCA_031375795.1 Bacteroidota bacterium | reverse complement strand
GCAGGCAGGCCATCTTCGGGTGCCGAGCCTTCCCAAACCAATGGGGTCACATCGGAATCCGTGAGGCTGTAGAGGTAGATGGTGGCATCTGAGGGGCCTGAGCGCTCGACGGCCCGTGTGACGGTCCCGTATCCCGATTGGCTCATGGCCACGGGGTCGGGATCCTCACCCACGATGAACCGCTCGCTGAAATGCTCGCCAGCCATCACGGGGATGATGTTGCCGCGCACCACGAGCCGCTCGAGGTCCATTTCATGCGGGGTGGCATAGGCGTCTGCCCAGGTGATGCGGGTGATCTTGGTGCCGAGCACGGGATCGGTGTCGTTGGTGGCGGTTGCGACCTGCACCAAGTGCCGCTTGCTGGGGATCCCCGGGGCCGCGCTGGTCACCAATGCCAATCGGTTCAGGAGCGCCGTGCTGCCTGTGTTCAAGGCCAGGGCATGGTGACCCACGATATAGATCTCTGTGGATCCGGCAGGCAGGCACACATCGTCCTCGTCCCAGCTATGGGGTGCAAACTCGTTGCGCTCGACATGCACCCGGAATTCCTGCTCATTCAGGATGTCGTTGAGTCCTTGGCCGACCTCAAACATCACTTTTTCGGTCGTGTCGCTCATGGCCCAGACATTGGTGCCCGCCGCGATCAGGTGCACTTCGTTGCCGAGCAATTTGATGGCGGTGATGTCGAGCCAGGTGCTTGCGCCGAGGCCGTCGTGCATCTTGTAGTCGAGCAGGAGGGCGTGGCGGCGCACCGAGCGACGTTGCGTGGCGGTCTCCAAGTGGGCTTCCTTGGCGACTTGATCCTGGTAAAAGGACATCTCGTCGCCCAGGGCGCTCATCACCTCCATGAGCATGATGCCTGCATCTGCCTCCAGTCGGTCGGCCCAGTTGGGGTAGCGCAGGGACGCAAAGTCCTGCAAGGCCGTGCGGAAGCTGTCGAAGTCGCGGGCTTGGTAGTCTACGGGGTAGTCTACCCAATCCTCGGGTGCGCACTCGTGGGGCAGCGGCTTGCAGTCGAGGTCGCTCGGGCAATTGGCCTTGAAGTTGAGGCCGATGTGGTTGAAGTACCGGTCGATCCGGGTGTCGTTGATTCCAAACTTGTAGAGAGCGAAATCTCCGGGCTTGTCGGTTGTGATCCTGAGCACGTTGTCGCTGCCGATGAGGACCCAGCTCAGCGCACTGACCTTTACTTCTTGTCCAGCGATGTCCACGTCGGCATTGTAGATCAGGATCTGATCGGCAGTGAGGTCGCTGAGCGGGGTAGGGGTATGGGCAGGGGTGCTGTCCTTCAAGGCCAGCGGGTCGCTAAGGAAATAGACGTCCAGCACGGTCTGGGTAGCGTCCACAGACACAAAGTCGATCCCGGTGACGACCGTTTGTTTGCGCAATTCGATGATACGATCTGGTGCTGCCATTACATGCTCACTTCAATGTTGAGATACCTTCTTTCCTGCAGGGCCTTGATCACAAAGACCACCCTGACTTCGAGGCGCTCCTCGATGGCCTGGACCTTGACATTGTCCACGCTGATGATGGTGCCCAGCCAAGTGTTCAGTGCCTGGAAGACAGATACTTGGGCGAGGCTCGCCGAGACTTCGCTGTTGGGCGCAAACATCATGCGCCTGATCTCGCAGCCGAATGTCGGTCGGTTGATGCGCTCCCCTGGATTGGTGAGCAATACCTGCTTGATGAGCTGGATCACATGGTTGCGGTAATCGTTTTCCTCGGCCCAGGTTTTGAGTCCTGTATCGACCGCGAGCGGGTATTTGAAGCTTTTGATCCTTGTTTCCATGTGCTTTTGGAGGATTAGATGGTGGTTTTCACATCGATGTTCATTTCGGCTCCATGGTCGTGGTTGTTGTTGCCCCCAGGCAGTACATTCACCTTGAACGCTGCGGCATGGGTGTCTAGATGGTTCACAACCCCTTGGGCGATCGCCACAAACATGAGGCGCATCGCGTCAGTCATTTTGGGTGCGGGTTGATCTCCCATCGCGATGGGCCATTCAGCAATGAAAGCATCCTCCATTGCCTTGGCCATGGAATTCATCCAGTCAGTCGACTTCGATTTACTGCCTAACATGGTTCCTGAGATGAGTTGTTCCATTTTTTTATCCTGTTTTGACTTTGAGGGAGAGCAATGAGGGCGATGGCGTCGGGAATGGTGGCACGGGTGGCGCCGGGGTCACGGGCAACACGCCTGCCGCCAATTCGCCGGGATGCGTGTGGGACTGGTAGACGGCGCAGAGCTGGTTGAGGTAGGTGAGCAGGTCGTCGCCAAACACCAGGGGATGCGCGGCACCCTCCACGAGCTCGATCGCAGGGGCTTCCACGACGCATTTCACCTTGCCCTTGATCTTGATGATGCCTGCCGTCGCCTCGATCGTGATGATGTTGTCGGCCGATGAGTCGCTGATCGATATGACCTTGCCGCTGTCGTCCATGCTCACAATGAGGCCTTCCTTGCTGCGCAGCACCTTGACGGCGGGGTCGGGGTCTGCGGATCTCTCGTTTTTGGGGGCGTCGCTGTCGGCCCAGAATCCGCCAGTCCAGATCGGGTAGGAGGGGTCTCCTGCCTCAAATTCCACCCAGATCCCTGCGCCGACTTCGGGCACGAAGTAGTGGCCTGCATTGGAACCCGTGTAGGGCACGCAGGGCATGGCCCAA
Source organism: Bacteroidota bacterium (assembly GCA_031375795.1). Lineage (GTDB taxonomy): Bacteria > Bacteroidota > Bacteroidia > J057 > JADKCL01 > JADKCL01. The sequence goes on along the minus strand of JANMIM010001264.1, from coordinate 2,348 downwards.
GTGTTTAGATCACCGAGCACGGCTGGCACGCTCACCTTCACGCGACCCTTTTTGTTTTGGTCGTCGTTGTCGATGACGGTGCCACGGTACTTGCCATAGTAGCGGCTGCGCACCATTTCGACCAATTGCTCCAGGGTATTGTCATTCATCGCTGTGCCTCCCGTGTATATGTTAAGCGCTCGGCCCGATGGCGTTGCGCATGAGTTCGATTTCCATTGTATGTGCCGACTCGTCGATGCGGTGATGCACTGCACCCACGAGGTACTTGCCGCTGTGTTGGCTGCCTGCGCCGGTGACGGTGACCAATGTTGCTGGCCTCAGGACCTTGTGCAGCTGCTGGACGCTGGTCTTGAGGCTGGCCTGCACAAAGAAGTTGGCCTCGACCATGGCAGCTTCCAGCCTGGCGGTGAGGTCGCCCGAGTCGTCGACCGGTGCCGAGAGGTCGATGGTGACGAGGTCGGTGGCAAATGCCTGCTGGGTGGTGCTGCCCAGGGCGGTCTGCGGGGCGGTGGTCACCGAACCTACGATATTGCTCTTGTTGGCGAGGTCCAACTGCAAGCCCTGTGCCTTGCTGGGACGCAGTGCATCCCAGGAGAGGGTCATTTCATTGACGTTGAAGTCTGGGCGGTTGATCTTGAGCTCGGCTGCCGCCTCGCCATCGAGCGAGGGCCGCTTGAAGTGGGCGGTCTCCACGCCGGTGCTGTCCACGGTGATCCAAAACTTGAAGCCGTTGCGGCGGGCCAGCATCTTCACAAACTGTAGATCTGAGCAGCGCTGCACCAAGCTGTGCTTGGCTTCTTCGTGATTGGCATTCGTCGCGGTCACATCGGGGGTCAATCCATAGCTGGAGACGATGGTGTTCACAGCCGTGTTGTCGGTGCCTTCATAGACGACCGACTTGAATTCCCTGTCCATCTTGATCGTGGAGTCGCCGCCCTTGACCATGAGGGTCGAGCCATGGCCGCCATTCTTGAGGACAATCTCATGGCTGAAGACCGGACCTTGGACCAAGCAATCCACAACCGTGTCGTTTTGCACCGTGATGGTCAGCATTCCCCCGGGGCTCAGGCGCGGATCAGACAGCATGGCGATGTCGTCGTTGGCGATGTCCACACAGAAGTGCATGTTGTAATACGTCGTCTCGCCCAGCCTTTCAAAGATCTCGATGTACTGCACGACACCTGTAGCCATCAGATCTTCCGCTGCCGTTCCGTTCACGAGTATATTGGCTCCAAGTCCCATGTTTCCTATTGTAATTAACCTTTGTTGGGGATCGCGATGTCTGATTTCTCGGTCAGCGCCTCGGCCATCATCACGCCATTGGTTTCAGCGATTTTCCAAAAAGCCGTCGCGTCGCCCAGGTACTTGTAGGCCATGTGATCCAAGCGCTGCCCCTGCAACAACCTGTGGTAACCCAAAACACTGACCGACAGCGGCGCCGGCGTACCCACCACCGTCACCGTGCGCCCACGCGCATCCGTCACCTGATAGGTTTCCGTGGACTTGTATCTACTCTTGTCGCTGAACATAAGTGAAAAGTGAAAAGTGAAAAGTGAAAAGTGAAAAGTGAAAAGTGAAAAGTGAAAAGTGAAAAGTGAAAAGTGAAAAGTGATCAGTGAAAAGTGAAGCATGCACGCTGAACTTTCATCCTTCATCCTCCCCGCAAAAAAACTCAAAGACCTACTACCTACTACCTACTAACTTTGAACTCTGAACTCTCAACTCTGAACTCAAATAGGCAGCATCCCCAAAATCGACTCCACCGAATTCGCCATATTGGCGAGGGCCAGCACCTGCTGTTGCGTGCGGTAAAACCACCATGCCGCGTCTGCCAGCTTGGTTTGGAGCTCTGTCGTCGAGTCGTTGTGATAATCCCCGGCGCGCAGGATTTGCAGCTCCATCGAGACCTTGGCACGAAGTGGATAGAGGGTGTAGGACATGAATTCCTGCTCCTCGACGCTGAATGACGAGATGCGCACGGGCAAAATGCGCCCCGGGCCCCAAATGAAGAATGTGAGCGGGACTGTCGCACGTGCAGGCGGCGGGGGGAATGCATTTCCAAAGCTCAAAGACTGCACTAGGTCGCCCAGCAAGCCATTGCCAGACGTGCTCGGGTACAGCAGCATTTCCAAGGCCGCGATGCGGTCGGCCACGCCCGAGACCACCGCAAACGGGTGAGATGCCGGACTCTCCAATGCATCGGTGGCGTCGAGTTCCAGCGCCAAGCTGATCTTCTCAGCGGGAGCTTGCGGCTGCGCGGTTGCTGGCACCGCGCAAGCCTGTCCGCCAGCACCTTCTCCCGGCACACCAGCACCGCCCGACTGCCCAGCCACCGACACCGTGCGGGT
>JANMIM010001251.1:0-8606 GCA_031375795.1 Bacteroidota bacterium | reverse complement strand
TGGGAAAATGGATATGCGGAAAGGTGGATACGCATCCTACGCGAGGAGGAATTATCGCTAACTGATTATAAGAATTTTGCCGATGCCTATTACGGCCGCAGTTTGGCCTACACCTGCACCAAGGATTTTGCCTCCGCCTCCCAAGACATCGAGCGCGCCATCCGGCTCAAGCCCGACCAGGTCTTGTACCAAGAGGCCAAGGCGCGCATCAAGCTGGAGTCGGGCAAGAACCTGGAGGCCAAGGCTGAGTTCAAGGAAGCCCTGCGCATGGACAGCCTTTGCTGGCAAGCCTGGTATGGATTGGCGATGGCTGAGCGCAACATCGACTCCGTCGGGAATTCGCGGCGGGCATTTGAGAAAGCGATTCATCTCAACCCTGATTTCCCGATGTCGTTTCTGGGGCGGGCCGAGATGCGTCTCAAGGAGGGCGGATACCAAGAAGCCCTGGCCGACTTGCAGACCGCCGGCAAGCTGGCACCCACCTATGCGCGTGTCTTTGAACTGCGTAGCATGGCGCAGTTGCAACTCGGCAACAACGACGCAGCCATCGAGGACGCTACGACGGCGGCGACCTTGGATCCCGGCAATTCAAATGCCCTTTTTTACCGTGGGGAGGCCTATTTCAAGAAACAAGAATACCTCAAGGCCGATAAGGATTACGAAGCAGCGATCGCACTCAACAAGGCCGACAGCCGCTCATGGTACAAGCGCGCCCTCTGCAATGACTTGATCGGCGACAAGATCACCGCCAAGAAATACTATGGCAAGGCGATCAAAAAGAACAGGGGCCTTCGGGATGCCTATGCCAACCGTGCTGCGATCTGGGAAAAATTTGACAAGCCCAAAAAGGCACTTCCCGACCTGAGCAACGCCATTGCCTTGGATCCTGAAAACCTGGATTTGCGGTTGCGGCGGGGAAATGTACACATGGCCCTGGAGCACGTGCAACTGGCGACCGACGATTTTGTGCAAGCCACGCGGATCGAGCCGACCTCCGGGCTAGCTTTTTATGGGCTGGGGATGGCACGCTACCAAAATGGAAACGTGTCGGGGGCATGCGACGCCTGGAAGCAAGCAGCCTACCTCAAGGAGGCCAAGGCTTCCGAGCAACTTTCAAAATACTGCAACGAGTGATTTGTTCGTATTTTTTCTTACATTTGCGCTCGTGTACTTTGTAGAGTGAGAACAACCTGGTGTAGTATCAAATAAAAGGTGGCTTAGACTATCCTCCCAAAATTCGTATTTTATGAAGAAAATCCATTTACTCACGGTCTTGCTGATTTTGTTGCTTGCGAATGTCGTGACGGCACAGACTCCCAAGGATACCCTGAATCTTCGCGATAAGCACTACGTGCGGCAGGCGATGTACGAAACCAATCAAGAGGCATTTGCTCCGCCTCGCAAAAACAATTGGTCCCTTGGCCTACAAGGAGGTGTCGCGATGATCTCTGGAGACATTCGCCCGACGCCAGGATGGGGACTCGGATTCAACATCCGCAGAGCGCTTGGGCATACATTCTCCTTGCGCTTCCAAGCCAGCATGGGCGTCACCAAAGGCCAAAACTGGCGCGCCAATGGCGGATTTTCCAAGAACTCAGCACTCAATGGCTACGGTGACTCGCTCACCAACTACACGAGCCTTGCCTATCCTTATGTGTACTACAACTTCCGCTCGAGCTTCCAAGAGGCTGGATTGCAGGGCATGCTGAACATTGGAAACATCAATTTCCACAACAAGGATTCCAAGGCCAGCTTCTACACCTTTTTCGGATTGGGACTCATGGCCTACAACACCAAGATCAACGCATTGGACGCCAATGGCTCCTTGTACGACTACTCCACTGTCAATGGCACACAGTCGCTTTCCGACCGCAGGGATATTTTGGATCGCCTCGACAACCTCTTGGACGACAGCTACGAATCCCAAGCTGAGATGCACGCCCACAAAAACAAGTTGAGCAGCAGCACCTTGGTGGCATCTGCCAGCCTTGGTTTTGGGGTGGACATGAAGCTGTCTCGCCGCGTGAGCCTTGCCTTGGAAACCCGCGTGACCTGGACGGGCGACGACCTCATGGACGGTCAGCGCTGGGAAGAAACCAACACCGCCACCTCCAACAGCGATTACCTCAACTACACCACTTTGGGATTGAACTTCCGCATCGGCAAGGGTGAGGAAAGCTATTGGTGGCAAAACCCGCTCACGCAGATCTACTCAGACGTGCGTGACCTGAAGCGCTTCAACAAAGGCGGCGAAAAAGACAGCGACAACGACGGTGTGGTAGACAGCCGCGACAAGGAAAGAAACACCCCCGAAGGCGTGCTCGTGGACGGTCAAGGCCGCGCGGTTGACTCCGACGGCGATGGTTTGCAAGACTTCCGCGACAAGGAGCCATTTTCACCCAAGGGTGCCGAGGTCGACAGCTTTGGCGTGGCCAAGGACACCGACCAAGACGGCGTGATCGACTTCCTCGACGAGGAGCCCGGCAGCCCAGCAGGATCCCAGGCCGATGCCAATGGCAAGGCGATCGCAGTTCCCAAGGCAACGGTCGATGCCGGAGCCCTCACCCCATTTGACATGGTCAACTTCGACCTTGCCTCCTCTGAAGTCAAGCAGGAGTACTATCCAGCGATCTACCAAGTAGCCCGCTACCTGTCTGAGCACCCAGAGAAGTCGGTGGTAGTCGTAGGCAACGCCGACGTGCGTGGCAAGAGCGACGCCAACGACAACCTGTCCAAGACCCGCTCAGAAAACGTCGCCAAGATCCTGGTCACCAACTTTGGTGTCGCCAAGGAGCGCATCAAGATCGACTACAAAGGCGACAAAGAACAATTGGTCAAAGGCTTGCCCGTGAACCACGACAAGTCCAACGAAGCCCTACACTTCCTCAACAGACGCGTAGAGTTCCGCATCCTCGACTGAGAGTTAATAATATAAATTAAAAAAAGGCCGAGCTGTAACCCAGCTCGGCCTTTTTCATAACCCCAATCCCATCCCAAAATTCCCAAAATTCCGAACGACTCCCTGCTACCTTTTCCCTGCTACCTACTCCCTACCTCAAATCCGTAATCCGACAAAAAATAAACGAGTCCGTAAACTTCCCATTGTAATACCAATCCTCCCGAAAATGCGCCTCTTTCACAAAGCCACACTTTTCCAGGAGCGCTTGGCTCGCCCGATTGCCGACCGCAGTATTGGCCATGATGCTGTGCAATTTCATTTCGTGAAAGCCGTAATGGACCACAGCTTCCAGCGCCTCGCCCATCAAGCCCTTGTTCCAATGCGCGGGACTCAGAAGGTAACCGATCTCTGCGCGGTGGTTTTTTTTGTCGATCTGCCAGAAGCTCAGCGTACCGATGAGCTCGGGTGAGCCATGCAGCGTCAGGCCCCAGGCGACCCCGTCGCCTTGTTCCAGCGAACGGCGCAAGTTGTCGATGAGATCGTGCACGACCGTGATGTCGCGGTCATTGTCGCGGTCCAGGTAGGTCGTCACCTGCGGGTCGCGGCGCAGGCGGTAGAGGACGTCGGCGTCGTCGGGGCCGATTTCCCGCAACCGCAGCCGCGCAGTCTCCAGGACGGGAAATGAATCAAAATTGATCTCAAGCATATTGGGTCTGAGTTTTGGCAAAGGTAAAAATTCAAATGGAAGCAATCTGGTAAAGAAACGTAGAAGCTATTGCGCATGAACATGAATCGACGAAGCTCCGTGACGAGCAGTACCGATCATTGGGCAGCCGGATTATCAGGTGAACCCCATTGTGGAAAAAATTAGCCGCCGATTCCAACCAATGTGAGAATAGGCCACTAGAATTTGATTTTCATCCAGTAATTTTACAAAATGCCTTTATCCACATTTGTGGAAAATGGTATTTCCCCGCGCAGGTCGTCGGGGGCTCTTGTTTATGAGTTTGAAACGCAAAATCGCCGAAATCTGGGCGGCCCGCAGGGCCAAGGCCATCCGCAAGGTTCACCAGGACCCTGTGGGTTCGCAACACCGCACCCTCAAGATGCTGGTCGACAGGGCCACGGGGACCAAATTTGGCAAAGACCATGGCTTTCCCGTGATCAGCGGCGTGCGCGACTATCGTGCGCGGGTGCCGGTGCGCGATTACGAGGCCGCAGCCGAGTATTTCCTGGCCATCAAGCGCGGCGTGGCCGATGTCTCTTGGCCCGGCAAACCACTTTACCTCGCCAAGACCTCGGGCACCGTGAGCGGCGCCAAGTACATCCCCATCACCAAGGAATCCATCCAATTCCAGATACTCGGTGCGCGCGATGCCCTCATGATGTACATCCACGCCTCTAGAAACAGCAGCTTCCTCGACGGCAACATGATGTTCCTGAGCGGCAGCCCCGTACTGGAAAAAAATGAATATGGCATGGACGTCGGCCGCCTGTCGGGCATCGTCAACCACTTCGTGCCGCAATACCTCAAGCGCAACCAAGTGCCCACATACGCCACCAATTGCATCGAGGTCTGGGAGGAAAAGATCGAAAAAGTCCTCGACGATACCGTCAACGTGGATTTGCGCCTCATTTCCGGCATTCCGCCGTGGGTGCAGATGTTTTTTGAGCGGCTCAAGGACCGCACAGGCAAGTCGCCCTTGCAGCAATGGCCCAATTTGAGCCTATTTGTGCAGGGAGGTGTGGATTTCTCGCCCTATGCGCCGGTCTTCAAGAAGTTTTTTGAAGGCAAATTGAACATCTTGGAGGTTTTCCCAGCCTCCGAGGGATTCTTTGCTTTTCAAGATACGCTTGACAACCAAGGATTGCTGCTCACGCTGGACTATGGCATCTACTACGAATTCATTCCCATCGAGGAATATGGCAGTCCCGACGCCCGTCGCCTGGGCATCGAGGACGTGGAGCTGGAAAAACAATACGCACTCGTCGTGAGCACCAATGCCGGCCTCTGGGCATACGACATCGGTGACACGGTGAAGTTTGTGAGCAAAAACCCACACCGCATCAAGGTGACGGGCCGCGTGAAGCATTTCATCAGTGCATTTGGCGAACATGTGATCTCTGAGGAGGTCAACAAGGCAATGGTGACCGCTTGCCATAAGTTTCAGGTCGAGGTCTCCGAATTCACGGTGGCGCCGATGGTGCTTCCGGGGGAGGGCGAGAGCTACCACGAATGGTTTGTGGAGTTTGACAGGCATCCTGCCGACATGCGGGCCTTTGCGGCAACCCTGGACGAGGAGTTGCGTACCCATAACTCCTATTACGACGACCTGCGCGCGGGCGAGATGCTCAAGCCTGCCGTCGTGAGGGTGCTCAGGCCCAATGCTACACGGGATTACATGAGGTCACAAGGCAAGCTCGGCGGGCAAAACAAGTTTCCCCGCCTGAGCAACAACAGAAAGATCGCAGACTGGTTAATGGAATACATCGAAACAGGCGCAAAGCCCATTTGAAGCATTGGAAGACAATAGACGCCAAATCGCCATCCTCGGCTCCACAGGATCCATCGGCACCCAAGCCCTGGAGGTGATCGCCTTGCACAGCGGCGAGCTCGCCGTGAGTGTACTCACGGCCCACAACAATGCCGACTTGCTCATCCAGCAGGCACGGCAATTTGTCCCGAACGCCGTCGTGATCGTGAACCAATCGCTCTATCCTCAGGTGCGTGACGCACTCACGGACTTGCCGATCAAGGTCTTTGCCGGCGAGCAGGCCCTGGAGCAAGTCGTGGCGATGGAGGAAATCGACATCGTCTTGACGGCATTGGTCGGTTTCTCTGGCCTGCGCCCGACCCTCAACGCCATCCGCAACGGCAAGCACATCGCCCTCGCCAACAAGGAGACGCTCGTGGTCGCTGGTAAATTGGTGACCGACTTGGCCAAGGAACACCGTGTGAGCATCCTGCCCGTGGACAGCGAGCACAGCGCCATTTTCCAATGCCTCGTGGGCGAACAGATCAATCCAATCGAGAAGATCTACCTTACAGCCAGCGGCGGACCGTTTCGTGGCTACAGCCGCGAGGCCCTCTCGCAAGTCACCAAGGCCCAGGCGCTGAAGCATCCCAACTGGGACATGGGCGCCAAGATCACCATCGACTCGGCGAGCATGATGAACAAGGGCCTGGAGGTGATCGAGGCCAAATGGCTCTTTGGCTTGCGCGACGAGCAGATCGACGTCGTCGTGCATCCGCAGTCCATCATCCACAGCATGGTGCAGTTTGAGGATGGCAGCATGAAGGCGCAGATGGGCCTGCCCGACATGCGGCTCCCGATCCAATACGCCTTGCTGTTTCCCAAGAGGGGCAAGAACGATTGGCCTCGCCTGCCATTTGCCAAATACCCCTCCCTGACCTTTGAGGACATCGACATGGACGTCTTTGCCAACCTCAAGCATGCCTTCACGGCAATGAAAATGGGAGGCAACGCTGCCTGTATCCTCAATGCCGCCAACGAGGTCACGGTCAAGCTCTTCCTCGAAGAAAAAATCAGGTTTACCGACATCGCCGACCTCAATGGAGCGGCCCTGCATGCATTGCCCCACCTGCCCGCCGCCAGTCTGGAACAGCTCTTTGAGACCGACACGGCTGCACGCGCTTGGGTGATGGCGCAGTTGACGACACGACATATTTAGACAACGCATACATCTTTTGAAATGAATTTATTGATTACAATTGGTTTGATGTTGCTGGCCCTCAGCATCTTGATCGTGGTCCACGAGGCCGGCCACTTTTGGGCAGCTAGGATGTTCAAGATCAGGGTCGAGAAGTTCTTTTTGTTTTTCGACTACAAGTTCAAGCTCTTCAGCTTCAAAAAAGGCGACACGGAGTACGGCATCGGCTGGATTCCCCTCGGCGGCTATGTGAAGATCTCTGGGATGCTGGACGAGAGCATGGACGAGGAGCAGCTCAAGGCCGAGCCACAGCCTTGGGAGTTTCGCACCAAGCCGATCTGGCAACGCCTGATCGTGATGCTGGGTGGCATCATCATGAACGTGATCTTGGGTTGCGTCATCTTTATCGGTCACCGCTGGGCTTACGGGGAGACTGTGATGCCCATGAAAAATCTGGAGTACGGCATCTTTGTCTCCGACAGCTCGGCCATGTACAAGCTGGGATTTCGCACGGGCGACAAGATCTTGAGCTATGCCGGGGAGACCTTTGAGTATTTCAACGAATACTCCGACCCCAACTTGCTGGTGGACCGCGGCAAATACTTTGACGTGCAGCATGCAGACGGCAGCAAGGCCAAGATCGAAATCGCCGACGACTTCATCAATGCCTTCCAGGCATCGGGCGAGTCCCGCCTTTTTGCCCCCGACATGGCTCCGGTGCTGGTCGTGGTCGACACGGTGGGCTTGGCGGATGCGATGCGCAAAAATCCCAAACTGGACACGAGCGCGATGTCCTTTCAGGCCTACCGTGCAGGGATGCGCAGCGGCGACCGCATCTTGCGCATCGACTCGGTGCCGATCCAGAAATACTCACAGTTTCATGGCATGATGCGCAACCGTCCCAACCAGACCGTGAACCTGGTCGTGGACCGCAAGGGCAAGGAGATTCCCCTGCAAATATTTACCAAATCGATCTCGCGCATCGGCGTGTTGCCCAACGACAGCATCCTCAAGGAGCACAAGTCCTACTCCTTTGGCGAGGCGATCCCGAGCGGGATTGCGGCAGCCTTCCAGCAGGTGCCGCGCACATTCAAGGGCCTGCGCGCCGTCGCGACCGGCAACGCCAATGCCTCCAAGAGCATGTCGGGCCCCATCGGCATCGCCAAGGTGCTCGGCGACGGCTTCCAAGTCATGGGCTGGGATTGGTTTTGGCGGCTCACGGGCATGCTGTCCATGGTGCTCGCGGTCATGAACATCCTCCCGATCCCCGTACTCGACGGCGGCCACGTGCTCATTCTCTGCATCGAGGGCATCATCGGCAGGGAGATTCCCATCAAAGCCAAGGAAATCATCATGTACATCGGCTTCATCATGGTGCTGGCGCTGATGGCCTTTGTGATCTTGAACGACGTGATCAAAATGTTCTAAGCCTATGAGATAATTCGCATCAAAATATCATGAAAAACCTCGTATTAATCCTCGTATTCTGTGCCGCAATGCCCTTCCTCGGGTTGGCACAATCCACGGTGCTGCAGTCAGACGACGGCACCGAAGACTCGCTCCCCAAGATGAAGGTCTTGGTCGTACCCTTCCATCAACTGCGCTACTACTTCAGCGACTGCGACAAGCAGGTCGGGCAGGCCAGCAAGATCGAGCAAAAAGACCTGCGCAAGGCCTACATGCTCGGCTTCGACTACGCCACCGAGGCCACGATGGAGAAGCGCTACGAGCCCATCAACCTCGCGCAGATGAAGGACTCCGTCGACGTGAATGCGCTCGATGAGTTCTATGACAACGTGAGCTATGCCTACGAAACCCCGACGCGGGAAATGAACAAGAAGCAGGCGGCGCTCATGAAGACGATGAAGGAACGCTGGAAACCCGTCGGCTCCAATGAGAAGAAGCAGACGCTCAACGAGATGGAGACATACGTCACCGTCGATGCCAAGGACGACGAATACATGAAGTTGCACTGGAAAAATCCGGAATTCCTCCAAAAGCTGAACACCTTGTACCAACCCGATTACATCGTGAC
>JANMIM010001206.1:0-2807 GCA_031375795.1 Bacteroidota bacterium | reverse complement strand
GCTCATCGCCATCCAGCTCAAGGAGGAAAACAAGGCCTTCAAGGTCGAGAAATACGAGCACGACTACCCACACTGCTGGCGCACCGACAAACCGATCCTCTACTACCCCCTCGACGCTTGGTTCATCAAGACCACGGCCATGAAGGACCGCCTGGTCGAACTCAACAAGACAATCAATTGGAAGCCAGAGAGCACGGGCACGGGACGTTTCGGCAATTGGTTGGAGAACCTCGTCGATTGGAACCTAAGCCGCTCGCGGTTTTGGGGAATTCCCTTGCCGATCTGGGCGACCGACGACTACAGCGAAAAGAAGTGCATCGGCTCACGTGAGGAGCTGGTCGCAGAGATGGCCAAGGCCGTTGCTGCCGGATTCATGACCGCAGCACAAGCCACCGAGTTTGCACAGCGCGACGACCTGCACCGTCCCTACGTGGACTACGTGGTCCTCGTGAGCGACACCGGCAAGCCCATGCACCGCGAGACCGACCTCATCGACGTCTGGTTTGACTCTGGTTCCATGCCCGCTGCACAGCTTCATTACCCCTTTGAAAACAAGGAGTTGTTTGAGCAGAATTTCCCCGCCGACTTCATCGCAGAGGGCGTGGACCAGACCAGGGGATGGTTCTTCACGCTCCATGCCATCGCCACCATGGTCTTTGACAAGGTGGCCTACAAAAACGTCGTCTCCAACGGCTTGGTGCTCGACAAAGACGGAATCAAGATGTCCAAGCGCCTCGGCAATGTCGTCGACCCCTTCAAGATGTTGCCGCTCTATGGCGCAGACACCGTGCGCTGGTACATGGTGGGCAATGGCGCGCCGTGGGACAACCTGAAGTTCAACGAGGTCCACATGAAGGAGTCGCAGCAGAGCTACTTCGGCACCCTCTTCAACACCTACTTCTTCTTTGCCCAGTACGCCAACGTCGACGGCTTTGATTACAGCCAACCACGCATCCCCGTCGCCGAGCGCCGCGAGATGGATCGCTGGATCATCTCCAAGCTCAATACCCTCGTCGCCTTGGTCGACATGACCCTCGGTGACTACGAGCCACACAGAGGCATCAAGGCCATGGAGGCCTTCCTCGACGAATTGAGCAATTGGTATGTGCGCCTCAGCCGCCGCGTCTTCTGGAAAGGCGAATTGACCAACGACAAGGTCGCCGCTTACCAGACTTTGTATGAATGCCTGGTGACGCTCTCCAAGTTGATGGCGCCCTACGCACCATTTTACAGCGAGAAGCTCTACCGCGATCTCAATGGCATCACCGGCCTTGAGCCGTTTGAGTCCGTCCACCTGAGCCAATTCCCTGCCTCCAACCCCGCCGAGATCGACACCGACCTCGAGCAGCGCATGGTATTCGCCCGCGAAATCACATCGCTCGTGCACAGCATCCGCAAGAATCCGCAGGTGAATGTGAAGGTGCGGCAACCACTCGCACGCGTGCTCGTGCCCGTGCTCGACGAGGCCATGGCCCAGCAAGTCCTGGCAGTGCAAGACATCATCCTGTCTGAAATCAATGTGAAGGCCCTCGAAATCGTGCGCGACGGCGACGGCAACACCGTGATCGTGAAAAAGGCCAAAGCCAATTTCAAGGCCCTCGGCGTCAAGCTCGGTCCCAAGATGAAATTCGCGGCCGACGCCATCCAGAAATTTGGCAACCCCGAGTTTGCAGAGCTGTCCAAGCACGGCAAGATCACGATCGACGTCGATGGCGAGCCATTTGAGTTGAGCAGCAGCGATGTGGAGATCCGCACCGACGACGTGCCCGGCTGGCGCGTGGCCGGCAATGAAAATGTGACCGTGGCGCTCGACCTCACGCTCACCGACACCCTGCGTCGCGAGGGCTTGGCACGCGAGGTCGTGAGCCGCATCCAAACCCTGCGCAAAGACAGCGGCTTGGAGGTCACCGACCGCATCTCTGTGACCGTTTCCGATGTTGCGGAATGGAGCGAGGCATTGAGAGAGAATAAAAGTTATATTTGTAGTGAAACGCTGTCCAACTCATTGGAAATCACATCTGCTGTCGACGATGGCCATCCGATAGAGATCGACGGCGTGCAAGGCTGGATCAAAATCTCTCGATAGTCATGGAAGATCAGAACAAGGAGAAAAATTTCTATTCCAAAGCGGAGCTGGAGGAATTCAGGATTCTCATCACCGAAAAGCTCGAGCTTGCCAAGCAAGAGTACAAGGAGCTGGTGGAAAGCCTCCAAGACTCCAACCTCACATCGGCAGATGGTTACAACATGACCGACTTTGGGAGCGATACCTTGGAAAAGGAGCAGACAGAGATGTTTATGGCTCGCCAGAAGAAATTTATCGATGCGTTGAACCGTGCCTTGGTGCGCATCGAAAACGGGTCCTATGGGCGCTGCAAGGAGACGGGCAAGCTCATTTCCAAGGAGCGCCTGCGCGCCGTGCCCCATACCGAGATGAGCATCGAGGCCAAGCGCATCCAAAAACCTTGATTTCGTCTGAAAGCGGAACCCTTCTTGAGCGAGCCCACGAAACAGCCCGAAAACATCGAAGAGGGAGGCGCCATCAAGCGGCTCTTTGTTGAGTATCGGTATTTCTGGGCGGCTTTTGGGGTCGTACTGATCGACCAATTGGTGAAGCTCGCCGTTAAGTTCTCCATGCATCCATACGAGGAGATCAAGGTCCTCGGCGAATTTGGCCGTCTCAATTTCATCGAAAACAAAGGCGCCGCCTTTGGCCTCACGATCAGCGACCTCCTCGCCAAGGTGGGCGTACCGCTGGCCGACGAATCCTCCAAGCTGGTATTGACCTTGTTTTCCATCCTCGCCGT
>JANMIM010001187.1:0-1322 GCA_031375795.1 Bacteroidota bacterium | reverse complement strand
CCGGAATCTGCAGGCAGTTGCCGATGCGCTGGCCGGGCTGACCGCCTGTGCCGCATCTGGCGAAGGCAATCTGTTGGAATTGGCGGTGATTGCGGCGCGTGCTAGGGCTACATTGGGCGAGATTTCCATGGCCTTGGAGACGGTTTTTGGCCGGTACAAAGCTGTGATCCGTTCATTTTCTGGCGTTTATGCAAAAGAAGCCATGGATACCGACAACTTCAAGCTCGCCCGCCAACTCGCCGACGACTTCGCCGCAGCCGAGGGGCGTAGGCCGCGCATCATGATCGCCAAGATGGGCCAAGACGGCCATGACCGTGGCGCGAAGGTGATCGCGACCAGTTTTGCAGACCTCGGCTTCGACGTAGACATCGGGCCGCTGTTTCAGACACCGGGTGAGGCAGCGATGCAAGCCATTGAGAATGACGTGCATGTCGTGGGCATTTCCAGCCTCGCCGGCGGACACAAGACACTCGTGCCAGAACTGATCGCTGCGCTGAAGGCGCAGGGGAGGGGCGACATCTTGGTCGTGGCCGGCGGCGTGATCCCAGGTCAAGACTATGATTTTCTCTATGAAGCGGGCGTGGTTGGTATTTTTGGCCCCGGCACGGTCATTCCGATCGCAGCCCAGAAAATCTTGCACCTCCTGCAAGACCAACAGCAAGCCTGATCCAGCATGGCCCAGCGACTGACTCCCAAAGCCTACATCGATGGCCTCTTCGCAGGTGACCGCATGATTTTGAGTCGTGCGATCACGCTGGTGGAGAGTACGCTCGCCACCGATCGGGTATTGGCGGAGAAGGTGTTGGAAGGATGCCAGACGACATTGGTGAGCAGCATACGATTGGGCATCACAGGGGTGCCGGGTGTCGGGAAAAGCACATTTATCGATTCGCTCGGCACCCTGCTCACGGAAAAGGGGCACAAGGTCGCCGTTTTGGCGGTGGATCCCAGCAGCGAGATTTCACAAGGCAGCATTTTGGGCGACAAGACGCGCATGGATCGCCTGTCACGCAATCCGCAGGCCTATATCCGCCCTTCACCCGCGCGAGGTACGCTCGGGGGCGTGACGCGGGCCACGCGTGAGGCGATTTTGCTCTGTGAAGCGGCAGGCTATGACTTCATCATTATCGAAACGGTCGGGGTGGGGCAGAGCGAGGTGGCGGTACACAGCATGGTCGATTTTTTCCTGGTCCTGATGCTGGCAGGCGCTGGCGACGAATTGCAGGGCATCAAAAAGGGCATCATGGAGATGGCCGACGGCCTTGTGATCAACAAAGCCGATGGAGAGAACCTCCTTCCCGCCCAGCGTGCACGTGCCGAAT
>JANMIM010001171.1:0-6638 GCA_031375795.1 Bacteroidota bacterium | reverse complement strand
CCGAGCTTCTTCCCCTTCACCGAGATCAGCGCCGAGATGGACGTCTCCTGCATGATCTGCGGCGGCACGGGCTGCAATGTCTGCAAGCACTCCGGCTGGGTCGAGATCCTCGGCTGCGGCATGGTGGATCCCGCAGTATTGGAGAATTGCGGCATCGACCCGCAAGTCTACAGCGGCTACGCCTTTGGCATGGGAATTGAACGGGTGGCGATGTTGAGCTATGGCATCAACGACCTGCGCCTGTTTTCCCAAAATGACCTTCGCTTTTTGCAGCAATTTCAGATTTTGAATCCCTATTGAGATGAAAACGATCCAAGATATACAACATGTGGCAGTGATCGGGGCTGGCGTGATGGGCCGGGGCATCGCATTGGCTGCGGCGCTAGCTGGTTACAAAGCAACGCTGTATGACATTCATGCAGAGACCCTTGCGCAGTCTGATCAGTACTTTGAAAAGTTTCTATCCGACTCCGTTTCGCGCGGCAAGATGGATGCCGCCACCAAGTCCAGGGTGCTGTCGTCGATCACGCTCACGGGCGACAGCGGCGCGCTCCGGGCAGACTTCATCATCGAGGCGATCTTGGAGAATCTCGAGCTCAAGCAACGGGTGCTCAAGGAGGTCGAGGCCATCAATGACGACGACGCCATCATCGCGAGCAATACATCCACGATCCCCATCACCCGCATCGCCGCCGGCCTGAAGCATCCCGGCAGGCTCATCGGCATGCACTTTTTTAACCCTGCGCCGATCATGAAGCTCGTGGAGGTGATCTCGGGCGTGGCGACCGAGGCCTGGGTGAGCGATGTGACCTTTGCATTGGCCGAGAAGATGGGCAAGACCCCTGTACATGCCCAAGACGAGCCCGGGTTTATCGTGAACCGCGTGGCGCGGCACTATTACCTGGAGAGCCTCAAGACCCTGGAGGAGCGCGTGACCGACCACGAGACGATCGATCGGCTCATGGAGAATGTCGGCTTCAAGATGGGCCCGTTCAAATTGATGGACTTGATCGGCGTGGAGACCAACCACGAGGTGACCAAGTCGCTCTACGAGGCCTTTTTCCACGACGAGAAATTCAGGCCCAGCCGCGTGCAACAAAAGAAAGTGGACGCGGGGCACTTTGGCCGCAAGACCGGCCGTGGATTTTACAGCTATTGACCTGGCCTCAGGTGTGACATTTGTAGACTTCGACGTTGTATTTGTCAAATTCGAAAACTTATGAAAATGAAAAAGTTCCTCATTCTCTTGCTCCCTGCAGTTCTCTTGCTCATGATGGGATGCCCGGTGGGCCTGGAATATCCCCTGGATAAACCGGGATCTGAGAAGATCGACAAGTCGCTGCTGGGGACTTGGGTCTGCAAATCGGAGGATGCAGAGGTGAAACGCGTCAAGGTTGCCAAAGAGGGCGACAACAGCTATGCGGTCACGGTGCTGGAGAGAGGCGAAATGTACACCTTGGAAACCGACAAGCTCACGGGATGGGTGACCACGGTCAAGGAGAAGAATTTCATTTACCTACAAGCAGAGGGCGATTCGAAATATTACCATTACTGCTACTGGATGGACGGCGGCGACCTCAGCACCACAGACTTGGCGCTACTCGACGGCGGCGTGGATGCCGTGAGCTCCACAGAGACCTTGCGCAAACAGGTGGAATCCTCGATGCACAAGGACGATTGGGGCAAGGAAGTGCTGGAGTGGGTCAAGGAATAGAAGACCTCAGCTCCCATTATCAGCCAATTGCAGCGACCATATCGCGGCCCGGCATCTGCATCCTACGCACTTACATTTTGCCGCAAACGACTTCCAGCAGGTTTTCTGGTTGGAAATACTGCTGCGCCAAGCGTTGGATGTCTTCCTTCTTGAGGGCCATCACGATGTCATACTTTCGGTCCATCTCCTCCATCGCAAAGCCATTGACCAGTGCGTTTTGAATGAGGCCGTTGAGTTGCGAGGGTGTCTCGCGCCCGGTGGCACTGCGCCCGAGGGTGTAGTTGCGCACGAGGTCGAGCTCAGCCTCTGTCACGCCCTGGTCGATGAGCCGGTGCATTTCCTTCTTGATCTCTGACAAGGTGTCGACGACATAGTTGTTGCTCACGTCGGTCTGGATCACAAACAACCCATCGTACTTCATCGACAGCCATGCAGCGCTGATGCCATAGGTGTAGCCCTTGTCTTCGCGGATGTTTTTCATGAGTCGCGAGCCAAAATAGCCGCCATAGAGCGTCGTGACCACCTGGGTCGGGTAGTAGTCGGGGTGACTACGGGCAAATCCGCGGTGCCCGACGCGCAGGGTGGCCTGCATGGAGTCGGCTTTTTCGGTGTAGTGCAGTCCGGTGGCGGCTGGGGTAGAGGCCCACTTGGCCGTGGAGAGGGTCAAATCCACCTTGGATTGGCCGGGTGCCAGCACTTGGCTGCCGATGGTTGCATCGAGGGCGGCGAGCAGGCGGCCCTCGTCAAACCGGCCCACGGCCACGAGGGTGGCGTTGGCGCAGTGGAAATTGCGTGCATGAAAGGCTTGCAAGTCTGCAAGCTGGATCGCCTCGATGTCGGCCTTGCGTGTGGGCGCGCCATAGGGGTGCAGGTCCCCAAAGAGCAGGCGATTGTATTCGCGACGGGCGAGGTAGCCGGTCTTTTGCTCCTCCACGTCGAGGTGCTGCAAGCTGCGCTCCAGCATTTTTTGCAATTCGTTGGCTGGAAAAGATGGCTCCAGGATCACCTCTGCCCAGAGCGGCACGGTCTCGCCGATGTGCTTGCTCAGCGAGGTGAGCCCCACCGTCGCAGACTCGTAACCCGAGTCGAGGTGTACAAATGCCCCAAAGTTGTCCAATGCGCGGGCATATTCCAGGCTGCTGTGCTGCATGGTGCCCTCCTGCATCATCTTGGCGGTGAAACTGGCGACCGACGCGGCAGGTTCGAAGCACTTGCCGGCGGGAAAGATCGCCGAGAGTTCCAGCACCTCCTGTGAGCCAAACTGCAGCATGTACACCTCCACGCCATTGCGCAGGCGCTCATGTCGCAATACTGGAAACAAGATTTTTGCCAGTGGCGCAGCGATGGGCGGCATGCCACGGTCGAGGATGTCAATTGCCATTTTGGGGCAGGTAATAGAGGGTGGAGCAGTTTTCGGGAGAAAAGTAGCGCCGCGTCGCGGCGATGATGTCTTCGCGGGTGAGCTTCAGGTATTTGGACAGGGAGGTATTGGCCAGCTCCAAATCGCCGAGCGAGTCGCTGATCACCAGGTTCATGGCCTTGTTGAGCAAGGTGATGCGGTCCATGACATATTGGCTCTCGATGGAGTTTTTCACACGCTGCACCTCAGATTCCGAGACGACGAGCATCTGGTCGAGCACCTCTGCAAGGGCTGCCTCGTATTCCTCGACGGTCTTGCCTTTGGCAACTGTGCCGTCGATGGAGACGGCACCGGGGTCATGGGAACCCCAGCTGAAGGCCCTCACCGAGGTGGCGACTTGCCTGTCCTTGACCATGTGCTGGTACAGGTGGCCTGCCTTGCCGCTGGAGAGGATGTCGGTGACCATGTCGGCGGCATAGTAACCGGCGTCGGTGCGCGCCGGGATGTGGTACATCTTGTAGACCGAGGCAAACGGCACGTCGCGGTACACGGTGCTGGAGCGGGCGGCGGTCTGCGCGGGTTCGGCGGGCAGGGGCTTGTGCAGCAGCGCGCGTCGCGGGATGGCCCCAAACCACTTGTGCGCGAGGTCTTGCACCTGGGCCACCGTCACATTGCCGGCGACGACCATCGTGGCGTTGTTGGGGGCATAGTAGCCATAAAAAAAGTCCTTGACATCCTCCAAGGTTGCTTTCTCGATGTGTGCGATCTCCTTGCCGATCGTGGGCCAACGGTAAGGGTGCACGTGATAATGCAGGCCCCGCAAGATCAAGTGCGCGTCGCCATAGGGCTTGTTGAGGTACCGCTGCTTGAATTCCTCGATCACAACACTTTTTTGTACGTCCAGATTCTTTTGTGAAAAGTCCAGCTCCAGCATGCGGTCGCTCTCCAACCAAAAGCCCGTTTCGATTTGATTGGCGGGCACCGTGAGGTAATAGTTGGTGATGTCGTTGGTGGTGAAGGCATTGTTTTCACCGCCGACCATTTGCAGGGGGGTGTCGTAATTGGGGATGTTTTTGCTGCCTCCAAACATGAGGTGCTCAAACAAGTGGGCAAAGCCCGTCTTGTCCTCTGCCTCATTGCGTGCCCCGACATTGTACAGGATGTCCAGGACGGCCGTGGCGACGGAATGGTCTTCATGGACAATTACTTTCAGGCCGTTGTCCAAGCCAAAGGTATGATATGGGATTGCAGACATCTCTGATAATTGGGTGACGCAGCCGAGCCGCCAAGAAAGCGGTACGCAAGCTGTTGCAAAAATAGTCAGCCTTGCTGAATATCGAAAGGGAATAAAAAATGCGGGGCCCAAATGGGCCCCACGGGACTAAAGTCTAGTAAGGGGGGTTGGAAAATTTTGACCTCTCCCATTTTCCCATCGAAAAATGAAAGCGGATGATCTACTCATTGAGCAATCATCTGTGCAATGGATGGAAAACAATTACACAGCAATAGTTGATCTTACTAGTGATTCAAATTTACCATGTGGGTTTTATATATGCAAGGTTTTTGGAAATTTTATTCACTAATTGCCTCGTCGGCAAGACATGATCCAAGCCATGAATTTTGCCGTGGCCGCAAACGTTGCCACAATACGATCCAAAAGCCATTTTACACGCCAAGACCCTGAAAGTGCACTTGACGAAACGGGAGCCCATCGGAAGCTAGCCCCTGAAAGCCTTGTAAGAAAAATGGTTCATTGCGGCCTTTTTATTTCATGCATCGAATTGGCTGCAAAAATTCGGCAGGAATGCACACAACACGGCCATTGCAACGAGGCCCTGCCGGGGAACCTCCTTGGAATCTCAAGGGCATTGCGCGGGAGAACGGGGGGCAAAATCGGGTTGTCGTGACGGAGATGTGCTCAAATCGGGTCTGGATGAGGAGCGGTGGATGGAATCCGATCATGATACCAAAGTATTGACGGTCAGTCACTTGGGGCAGGGGCAGGGCAGGGCATGCCAATACAATGTGGCCGTCTCTGCTAGGACTAAATACGTTGATGATCAATATTGTTTGATGGGGCCTGACCCGAAGCTGAGGCTACTCAAATCAGGTTGAGCCTGCTCATCATGCCGTCGCGGTAGGTGCCTCCGACGGGAATGATTTTTTTGCCGACCGAGATCGTCTTGTCCTCGATGGCGTCGATCTGATCGATGCGCACGATGTAGCTGCGGTGCACCCGCACAAACTGATCCACGGGCAGCTTGGCCTCGATGGCTTTCATGGTGGAATGGCAGACGTATTTTTTTTCCTTGGTCACGATCGCGACATAGTCGGCGAGGGCCTCGATCCATTGCACCTGCCGGATGTCTACCTTGACCAGGGCTGTGTCGGACTTCACAAAGACAAAGTCCCCTTTGAATTGAATGGTTTGGTCCTGATTGAGCTTGTCTCTCACCTTTTTCACGGCCTTGAGAAAGCGTGCATAGGTGGGTGGCTTGAGCAAATAGTCCTCGACGTCGAAATGGAAGGCCTCCAACGCATACTCTGACTTGCTGGAGACGAGGATCACGGCAGGGGCGTCTTCGAGCGCCGTGAGCATTTCCAATCCCGTCATTCCCGGCATTTCCACGTCGAGAAACAACAGGTCGGCATGGTGGTCGCGCATGTAGTTGATGGCATCCACAGGATTGTCAAACGACATCTCGACATCCAAGAAGTCGGTTTGCGCGACCAGGCCCTCTAGCATTTTTACCGAGAGCGGATCGTCGTCTACGATGATGCAGGTCATGTGCATGTGGCAGGAGGGCAATTGATCACTTACCTAAAGGTATCATTCTTTCTCCAAAGTTTTACGTTCCGCTGGAAAATCTAGCCGCAGATCGTTCCAATGAAATTTTTGCGCATAATCGAGGGCCACCGCACCTGCGATCCCGTAGATTTTTTGCAACTGGGCATATTTTGCTGGCAATGAAGCCTCAAATCGTGATGCATCGATGCCTTTTTGGGAAAGAAACTGGTCAAAAGGCAAATTGGCTTCCATGGTCGACGGATAAATGCGGGGTCATTGTTGGGGGCAGCGCAGGAAACCTTTGGATGTCTGGCCGAGGTCGAAGTTTTCGTTGATCTGCCGCACGACCCCATGGATCTGCGCCGGGGTATAGTTGCTCGTGCAGCCGCCCAAGACACTGTTGGCCTCCTGCACCACCTCTGTGACCGACCATCCTTCAAAGGCGCCATCGGCCACCTGCAGCATGCCCAGGGTCTGGCTTTGGGGTGAAAATTCCGGCAAGGCATCCTCCATGCGCACCGTGATCATGAGGGAAAGCAACTCGGCTGCCAGCTTGTTGTTGGGGAAGCTGCCGGCATCGGCGACTTCGCCAAAAGCCGTCGGCGGCCCATTCATGGGCATGGAGGCGAGTGCCTGCTCTGCGGTCTGCAGCACGATCTGCCGGTTACAACCGAGCAGGATGCCCGTGGGAAACAGTGTGCCGAAATGGCGCTGTAGCAAGGTGGCGTGTTGCAGGCCGGCCCCCGACTTCCATTGGTCTTGCAACAGCGTGATGG
>JANMIM010001097.1:0-1651 GCA_031375795.1 Bacteroidota bacterium | reverse complement strand
CGATCTTCACCACCGCCACGCAGCATGATTTTTTGCGTGACTTCACCCGCGAAACGAGGGTCACCTATCCCAGATGGCCCTATTGGCGATTTGCACCGTCTGGAGGCATTGGCTTTGGATACGAATTCAGCCGCTACTTCTCGATGGCAGCAGAGTGGAAGGTGTCTTTTCCCCAGACCGACCTGCTCGATGGCTACAACGCCACCAACTCCAATTCGCTCAACTACAACAAAGACATCCACCACTACGTAGGCCTGAGCCTCGATTTTGGGCTTTTTGGCGGCGGTCATACCAACAACACCCCACCACCCACCGATCCCAACACCTACACCCCCAAGGGAGACGGCCCAGCCATCGTGATGGTGGCACCCACCGGCGGCTCCTATGAGGTACCCAACGGTTGCAGCTTCCAAGTAAGGGCCAGGCTTTACAATGTGCGCAACAAGGGGCTCGTCACCTTCAGCCAAAATGGAAACACCGTCGATCCAGCCATGTACAGCTTCAATGAAACCAATGGTGATTTTGTCGCCAATGTGAATCTGATTCCTGGCATGAACAACTTCACGCTGATCGGCCGCAACCGTTACGGTACCGCCACACAGAACTTCTCCTTGAGCTGCCAGCAACCGATCATTGTGATTCCGATGGATCCACAGCCGACCGGTCAGCCACCGCAGATCTTCATCACCTACCCGACGGCCTGCCCTGCAATCGTGCCCGATTGCCGCAGCGTGATCAAGGCCACGGTGTACAACATCAATGGCAAGCAGGACCTGAGCATCTATCACAACGGCTTGCAGGTGCCCAGCCAATACTATGAATACTATGCGAGCAGCAGTGAGGTGATCTTGAATGTGGAATTGACCCCAGGCGACCATAGGTTTGAGTTCATCGCACGCAATCCTTTTGGGCAGGCATCGGCGACTGCCATGCTCAGGTGTCCACAAGTGCAGCCCAACCTGCCTACGGTCGTGATCACCACGCCCGGCATCACGCCCTTCAGCAGCCCCAATTGCTTGCAGACCGTCGTGGCAACCGTCACGGGCGTGCAGAGCAAAAACGACATCAGTGTCTTCGTGAACCGCCTGCAACTGTCGCCCAACGCTTGGTCCTACAATCCGTCGAGCAGGCAGGTCACGTTCACCGTGTCCTTGCAGCAAGGCATCGAGACCATGGTCGAGATCATGGCCGCCAACCAATTTGGCCGCGCTTCAGATGTGCAGATGCTCAGTTGCTACCAGCAATTGCCGCCTCCACGGGTGGTGATCGTGCGACCTGCCGGCGGTGTGTACCAAGGCAGCGATTGCAACCAGATGGTCACGGCCCAGATCTTCAACATCACGGGCATCTATGACATCCGAGTGTTGCTGGGGAATAGCGTCGTGCCGATGCAAAATTACTCCTACAACCCGATGAACCAATTGTTTGTGATGGATGTGCCGCTCACTCCGGGCATCGGCGAGCAATTCACGATCATCGCCACCAACTCTGTGGGCAGCGACCAGCAGACCGTGAGCCTCAGCTGCACGCAGCCCATCGAGCAGCAGATCACCATTTGCCACATCCCGCCCTCCAACCCCGCCAATGTGCAGACGCTCTCGATCCTCGCGAGCCAGTGGCCTGGTCACCAAGCCCATGGCGACTTGCAAGG
>JANMIM010001087.1:0-3497 GCA_031375795.1 Bacteroidota bacterium | reverse complement strand
GCTTGCAATCACCTTCGATGATGCATTTGAGAATAATTATCATTTCGCCCTTCCTTTGTTATTAAAGTACGAGCTTCCTGCCACGATATTTGCTATTTCTCAGCGTATTCGTGATCCTCATTATGTCAACTGGACAGATTTGTTAGACCTAATCCATCGATCATCGATTGATGAAGTTCTCGTTTTCATGGGAAATGAATTTCATAAATCGAAGAATGGTTATCTTTCTTCCGATGGGCAATCTTTGTCTGAGCACATTAAAAACTTGGGAATTGTACGATTGGCGCCTCTTGAGCAGTTGGCTAATCGATTCTTCAATAATGAACGGAGAATGGAAGATTATAGATCTCAAATTTCCCTGATGTCTCCCAACCAAATTTTGGAGTGTTCACGATCTAGTCTGATCGAAATAGGTTCGCATTCACGGTTTCATTTTAATCTATCAAGGGTTGATAGCTTATTGGCTGAGCAGGAGATGAGGATATCGAAGAGCGATATTGAGAACCTAATTCAAAATGATGTTGATAGTTTTGCCTATCCAGATGGGGATTATTCTGGGCAAACAATCGACCTAGCGGAGAGGGTTGGTTACAAAAGACAATTGGCTGTTTCCCTTAACTCCAATTCAGATTCCTTTGATCGTCGGATTCGTCAACGATTTAGTTATAGTAATAGTACAACTCATGAGTCTAATATTGTACGGATGTTCTTTGAATGGAAACATCTTAACTTCTGAAATATGAAGACAATCTTCGAAACTGCCGGGTATCAATTTGTGAGAGTGAATGAAGTCCATTACGAAAAATTCCAAGAGCTACTTTTTTCTTCTTTTGGAGTCATAAGGACATTAGATTCGATACGAAACAAATTTTCTACCGAACAATTTGGAGGAAAGGACATTGGTGTAATGGGATTTGATTCGTTCGGTGATCCAGTTTCTTACTATGGAATTTACCCAAGTAGATTAAGAATCGGTGAAAGGATACTTGTGGCAGCACAATCAGGTGACACAATGACGCATCCTATGCATCGAAAACGTGGACTATTCAATATTTGTGCAAATCTTACCTACGAAATTGCTAAGAGTGAAGGTATCGAGCTTGTCTTTGGATTTCCGAATGCAAATAGCTATCCCGGTTTTCGAGATGGTTTGAATTGGGATTTCATAGATAGGATGTATGACGTGGTAATTCCTGTCAGAACGATTCCGCTGGCGGCGATAAGCAAGAAGTCATATTTGGGATTGCAACTATACGGCCAATATATCAAGGCACGTTTGAATGTTCGCTTGAGAACTTGGAAAAGTGAATTTGATTTTCCCCATCCCAATTCCATATCTTGTTCGGTGTTGAAAGATATGAATTATTATTACTATAAGACTGCGGTTGACTGTACCAGAATTGTTGTCATAAATGACTTTGAGTTGCTAATTAAGGTGGATGGTGAATTGATTATTGGTGATGTGGGATATTTTAAAGAGGACCGATTTGGGGAGTTTGTTGGGGTGCTCAAAAAATTGGCATTTGTTTTGGGATGCCATAAGATCAGGCTCTCTTTCAGCACAACACATTGGCTTTTTGGTTATTTTGTTGACAGTTGTTGGAAGCCGATTGTTAGTTTACCAATTGGATACAAAAGCTTTAATGAGAGTCTAAGAATTACTAACGCATCCTTCGTTAGAAGTGACTACGACACCTTCTAACCCCCCCCAAAAAAATGCTCCAGCAAAAACCCACTTCCAGATCGCGTGTGACCCTTACTGAGCTCATGGTGCCTTCTTATGCCAATTTTGGTGGGAAGATCCATGGCGGTATCTTGTTGAGTTTGATGGACAAGGCGGCCTATGCTTGTGCTTCCAAGCATGCGGGGGGGTATTGTGTCACGGTTTCCGTCGATGCGGTAAATTTTAGGGCGCCGATTGAGGTGGGGGACCTCGTTTCGTTGATGGCTTCCGTCAATTATGTCGGCAACAGTTCCATGGTGGTTGGGATTCGGGTGGTGGCTGAGAATGTATCGGTGGGGGAGATCCGGCATACCAATACCTCGTACTTCACCATGATTCACAAGGGCTCGGACGGCAAGCCGGCGCAGGTGCCCGAACTGATCCTGGAATCAGAAGAGGACCTGCGCCGGTATTTTGAGGCGATCCAAAGGATCGAGTTGAAGCAACGGTACGATATCGAACTGGACGCGGAGCGCACCAAACTGGAGCTCAAGGCTCACCTACATCTTCTGGACGGTAGGAGGGTGCACTTTGATCCGGCGATCCTCGATTGAGAATCGTTCGGCATCAGTCAGCCAAGAGGGACTTGCGCTCGCGGTGACGCTTTACAAAGTCCGTAATCGTCTGGTTTTCACGCACGAGGTACTTGATACCCCAGGTGATCGTGAAGCTGGGGATCCAATCCGCTCCTGGCAGCAGCTCTTCCAGCAAGGTTCCTACACCACCGGCGGCTCCAGTTACACCACGAAACATAAGGAAGTTGGCCGTCGCAGCGATGGGTGCCCATGCCAGGTCGACGACTTCCCCGATGCCTGGCGCGAGAAACGTCAGCATTCCCACACCATCCAAGGCGAGGGAAAGGATCAGTTTCGTTGCCTTCTCGCGTTGGTAGGCTTTTTCAGTTTCCGAATTGTAGTTTTCCATTTACAAATTGATAGTGTATAAGTGAAATTCAAGATTATAGCGAAGGATTCCCCCAAAAGGTTACAAATGAGGTGGCCCAAGATGCCCGACTTTCTATCGAATGGCCCCACCAAGCGTCCAATCAAGGATTCGACCCGATGAATGTGTTTCTAGTTTCGGCCGCAAGTGGGCAATGTGACGCCAAACATGACCACTGGGTTGGGTAAGAAAAATTGCGATTTTGGATGTTTTGGCTGATCAATGGTAAGGCTGGTGTGTGTATATTTGTCCATGACCGCCTCGCCGAATCCTTCGGCTACGATTTTTTGAACCACGCTGGCTTTGGGACGACGACATCTCTTTTGTCGTCACCTTTTTTGTGGACCGTAATTTTATACGAGGCATGGACATGGACTTACATATTGGCTCGCTCATTCAGGCTCGCGCAAAATCGCTCAGGATCGGCCCCACCGAATTTGGAGCAATGATCAAGACCTCCAAACAGAATGTCTATGGCATTTTCAGGCGGCAATCCATTGATACAGACTTGCTCTTTCGCATCAGCATCGCCCTGCAACATGATTTTTTCCAGTACCATAGCACCCGGCTCCGGAGTTGCCCCATGCTGGTGGACGGTTCATCCCAGTCCAGTGAGGCAAGTCCCGAGGCCAGTCCAGCCGCTGATTTGGAACGTGAAGTGGCCTATCTGAGGCGGCTCAACGGCTTGTAGCAGAGGGCCACGATGTTCGCCCCTTAGGCATCGATGTTACGCAAGATGAGAGTGTGCAGCTTTCCGTGGCACAAGTTCGTGACGAAGACGGATACCTTGATGTCCTCATCAACAATGCGGGCATTCTTGGCGAACATCCAA
>JANMIM010001442.1:0-6985 GCA_031375795.1 Bacteroidota bacterium | reverse complement strand
GCTACGATCCGGCCACCGGGCTTGCTGCGATCACATGCAGCAACCCTGCCCATACCGAGTTGAGTGGCGGCGTCGTTGGGATGGGTTTCTGCGGCTGGACAGCCGCCAACATGGTGATGTTTAGCGGCTTGGACAATGCCGTGAGCAGCACCAACTTTGACCTCACTGCCTTCCTCGACAGGGCCTCCTATGGCCGCATCATCATCCTGCCTGTGTTGCTGGAATATTTTACCGCTGAGCAAAAAGGCTTGGGTGTTGACCTCAATTGGAAGACAGCAGGCGAAGTCGAGAACATGGGCTTCATCCTCTACCGCAGCACGACTGCCGACAATTGGAAGGAAGTCGCGCGCATCGATGGCCATGCCACGACCACCGAGACACAGGGTTACACCTACCGCGACGAATCACCGCTCGCCGGCATGAGCTTCTACCGATTGGTGCAAGTAGACATGAACGGTGCCACCACGGGCTATCCTCCGGTGAAGGTCGAGTTGGATTACACGGGCCACGAGCTCTTGGCGATCTATCCCAACCCCGTGAACGAGGGCATCCTCAATGTCAAGTTTGAAAGCCAATTTGAAAACCAGCAATTGCACGTTTCCATCCTGAACCTCAACGGCCAGGAAGTACATCAGCAAGATTTTACCATGCATGGCGGCATCAATGAGCTGAGCGTCGATGTCGAGGGTCTCGCATCGGGCATGTACATCGCCAAAGTGAGCAATGGAAAGCATACCCACTCCGAGAAATTCTCCTTGGTTGCTGGAAATTGATCCTGCCATCACAGGTGCTTGAAATACAAAAATGCTCCACTTGGTGGGGCATTTTTGCATTTCAGAGGGCTTGGACCTCATAAATGTAATTCCACTCCCCCCATCGACGCCGCTTGTCGACCGTGGTCATTCGCCAACCGTTTGCAGCAGCAATTGCGGCAATCTCAGCCAGCTTGCAATCCTCGCTGAGCACCATCACGACCTTGCTATCGGCATGCCGATAGCGGCCCAGATCCTTGAAAAAGCGGTGAAAATATTGAAATTCGGCCCCACAAAACCAGGCATGCTCCTCCTCGGTTTGCGGGTCTGCAGGGTAATAGGGCGGATTGACGACAATCCAATCAAAGGCAAAATCGTCCAGGTCGGCAAACAGGTCCGAAATCAAGACATTCATTTTCAGTTGATTGGAATCCATGTTGGCAAGGATGGTCGCGACGGCTTGATGGCTGATGTCGGTTGCGGTCACGCGCGCGCCGCGCTTGGCGCTCACGATGGAAATCATGCCGCTGCCTGCGCCCAGTTCCAGCAGCGATTTCCCATCCACTGCCTGTCGGGACAGGTACTCCAGCATGAACCGTGTGCTCAGGTACAAGCCCGGATGAAAAACCCCCCGGGGCACGTCGACCAGTACGCCGCCCCATCGCGACTGCCTCGGCTTGCGCAGGTACCACCGCGCAAGTGGTGGCATGATGCGGTTGATCAGGGGTTTGAAGATTCGCCGCAGCCTCACCTCAGAAGCCCTCGATCTCTGGCTGCCGATACCGCAGCCAATATTTTTGCAGCACCTTCAATTCATAAGGCAAGGCATAAATCCCCAGCTTGTAGCGCGGCCCAGCAAGGGCACGCATGGTACGCCGCTGGAAACGAGACAGCTTGATGTCGGAATTGCTTGGGTATCGGGCATGCAAGACGGTTTCAAAATTCTTGATCTTGTCCACCATCGGGGCCGTGAGCCAGGGTGTAAGCGGATTTTTGCGCAGGTCAAACTTCTCCCATGCGGGCGACAGCCAATCCTCCAGCTTCTGCGGAAATTCGAAACCCGCACTCCTCACCTGCTCATACAATTCCGAGCCCTCGGTGGGTACGGGGCTGTAGACATAGATGATCACCTCCACCTGCGGGTTGATTTCCTTGATTTCCTTGATGAATGCGATGTCTGAATCGATCTGGGCCATCACGAGCTCGGGGGTCGCAGCCGGCATGCCGAGCACAAAAGAGTACTCAGGCACGATGTCGACCTTGCCAAGACGCGCCGCAAACGCCTTGATCTGGGCCGCCGTCTGTGTGCCACCCTTGTCCATCTGCGCCAAAATCGCATCGTTGCCCGTCTCGGCACCAAAGAAGATCATCTTGCAGCCCGAGGCACGCATGAGCTTCAGGTCCTCGTCGGTGTATTTGTCCATGGTGTCGATGCGGCCTTCGCCCCACCACACCATGCCCTCATCGAGCATGAGCTTCGCAAACTCCACCGTGCGCTTGCGCGAGGTGAAGAAATTGTTGTCGTGAAACTCGATCGAGTCCCCGCCAAATTGCCTGCGAAAGCGCATGATGTCGTCGTAAATCCCCTGGGCCGACTTGCCTTTCCATTTGGCTTCGTAGATCGGCACCACAGCACAAAAAGAGCAGGTAAATGGACAACCAAAACTCGCATGGTAGGAGATCGTCTGCCTTCCCAGCCAGGTATTGGGCAGGTAGCCCGCCATCGAATACATGGTCCCCAGCTTCTCATAAGGCAATGGCGGCAGCAAATCCAGGTCCAGCAGGGCGCCTTTGTGGGTCTTGTGGGGCACGCCGTCGCGCAGATAGATCAGGTTGGGGACGCTCACCGGGTCGCCGCCGGTCTCGATGCAATGCAGCAACTTTGGAAAGGCAGCGTCACCGGGCCCGTTGATGACAAAATCCACGTATCCCGACGCGAGCACGGACCCAAATTGGTTGGAGGCAAAATAGCCGCCCCACACGATCTTGACCTCGGGAAACAGCGCCCTGATGTCCCGCGAAATCGGAATGGCCTGCCGCAATTGCGGCCCCGGCATGACCGTCGAGCCAAAGTACCCGTATTCGCCGGTCTCGAAAAGCGCTTTGATCTTGGGCCAGGGATCGACCTCACGGTTGCCGTCCACGATCACCCACCCACGGTCGGCATCGATGGATGCAGCGACTTGCAAGACCGAATTGGGAATGCGGTGCTTGGCATTGGCAGAGCGGGGATTGAAGAGGACGACTTTTCTCACACTACAAAAAACGGTTGAAATCTGGGCAAATCAAAACGCCGAACAACACCGCGCACAGGCAGGTAGAAGGCCACCTGCCTCCATGAGATCCTTGCGAAACCCTCCAAAAGCGGCCGAATTCCAGATTTCAGGAAGGCTGCTCTCATACAGATTGCCCACCTTGTGCTGGTAACACCTGCCGTGGGCGGGTATCACGGAGCCGTCGCTCTTGATCATCATCATCCTGAATGCGTCGTTGCAGACTTTGCCGATCAGCAATTCAGGTTGTTGGTAGTAGCGTCGCAGTGCTGCCTCGTCCTTGAAATCGGGTGAAAAGGTCACCGGAAATCCAAAATCCTCCTTGCGGATGGCCGAAATTTCCCGCCACAAGCCAGCGAGGTCCATCTTGCCGAGGTCGATCTGTGCCATGTTGCTCGCCGTCGCCGGATACTTGCCGGCATAGATCGCATTGTGGCGGTCGGCAAGCTCCACAGGCACAAAATTGGTGTGCATGAACCCGATCGTGCGCAGCGGCATCCCCTTGAAAATCGCCAGAAACTCCTGCAACCGGCCGATGTTCCATTCGGTGATGGTGCAAAACACAGAAATCGCTGGCCGCCGACCAGCGATGGCAAAGACCTTTTCCATGCCTTCCAGCGCCCATTCAAATGATCGCTTGTTGCCGCGGATCTCGTTGTGCACGTCGGCAGGCCCGTCGAGGGAGATGAAGACGTCGTCCAAGCCAGCCTCGGCCAGCTCGGTGGCCATGTTGCGCAGCTTGAGCGCATTGGTGGTCATCGAGGTGTACAGGCCCAGGCGGTCGGCGATGGCGAGGGACTCCACAAGGTGCGGGTAGATGATCGGCTCGGTAAAGGCATACCCGATCTTGGTTTTGGGAAAATGCGTGGCGGTCTCTTGGAAAATGCGTTCTGCAAGCTCCAGCGGCATGTTGATCGGCTTCGCGCCCATCAAGTTCGCATAGAAATTGCTGTCCTCGTAGCCCACACCGACGTCACACATCTTGCAACTCATGTTGCAGATATTGTTGACACCCAGCACAATCCACTCCGGGCCGAAATACAATTTTTGTGGCCTCAGCCGAATATTGACCTTTTGAAACGCCTTTCGGATCATGGCACAATCTACGAATTGCGACGCGTGTTACCTAGCCTTGTACAATTCCGAAATTCGATCGCACAAAAGCACTTTCTCCTGATTGGGCCACCATCGCCCTGCATCCCGTCACCCATCCAGCACCTACCGATCCAATCCATATATATTAAGGTGTGCATCGATGGTGGCAGCAATCGGATGCGGCACCCGTGGAAGGTAGTCCACGGGAAATTGCAGGAATTGCGCAGCGCAGCCGACCAAGCCGAATGTGTGCACCGACAACAGGCATTTCTCGCTGGGCGCCGCCACCCCGACCGGCGTGGACACCAAGTGGCAACCACGCCCGAGTGCCTCGGCAAAGACCAGCCCCATCCCCTCGATGCGGCTCGTGTGCAAAAAAACCTTGGATTGGCTCATGAGCGCCAAGATTTCCTGGCGCGACACGATCGGCATGAGCCGCAGGTGCGCCTGCAAGCCCAGCTCCGCGATCGTCGCCGTGAGCGCCGCCAACTCGGGGCCCTCCCCTACCAGCACCGCCCGCAAGTTGGGAAATTGCTCCCGCAACATGTTCACCACGCGCACAAACCGGTCCAGCCGCTTGGCCTTGATCAAGCTGCTCACGCCCAGGATGTCGATGGGCCGCCCGGCATTCCCGCTTCGGTCGATGTCGGCCTCGTTGAGCCCAAAGGGAATGACCACATCGGCGGCCTGCCGGGCATTTTGCGCAAAAAGCCCTGCCGAAAATTCACTCAAGGCGATGGTCTTCATGCCTCCGAAATCCAGCCGCTTCAGGTAGCGGTTCTCAGGCAATGCATCCTGCCCCATCACCGTGGCAAACATCGGCACACGAGCACGACGCGCAAATTTGAGCCCGCAAGCAGCGCCCTCGCCCAGCCAATAGGCGTGGACCAGGTCGATCGGCTGCTCACGATGCAGCCGCCGCAGCAAGGCGCCGCACCGCCACCAAATCCAGGGTTTCAAAAGTCGGCGGTTTTTGCCGCCGAGGGCATGCACCTTGATTCCCCGCCATTCGTAAGTGCCTCTGAAATAGGGGTATTGCAGCGCGATGATGGTGATGCGCCAGTCGGGCCTTGCAGCCTGCAAGGCCACGAAATAGTCCTGCAAATAGGGCGTACACAAGAAATCGGCCTCGTCGCGCGCGAAGCCGGGGGTGATGAACACGAGGTGTCTAGTGGATTTCATACAACCTCCATCCACCGTCCCATCGCTGCACCGTGTCCAGCACATGGCCGTCGGTGATCAAATGCCAGTTCCTCATCGGCCACTTGTCTTGAAATTGTTTCGAAAATGCGCTCAGGTTGAACAAAACCAAGTCTCGCGAGCTGGGCGGGGGAATGTCGGGATACCAGAGATTGACCTTCTCAAAACCCACCTGCCGCGCGACCAACATGGCCTCAAATCCAAATTCATACAACCGTCGGCCCTGTGGCTGCACTTGCTGCAGGTCTGCGACGATCTGGCGCTCCAATCGATTGGTCGCCACCACGAGGCGGCATGCATAGAGGCTCAGCGACAGTTGCAAAATCAAAATTCCGAAGAATGCACCCATTCCCACCCATCGCCGCACGATGACCCGCTCAGCCAGTTGCGACCATGCAGGAGCCAGAACCAACGCAGCAAATGGCAACATCGGTAGGAGGAAACGGTGATTTTGAAACGGAATCCCAGCCAAAAACAAGCCATACAAGGTGATCGGAGCCAATGCAAGCACATCCATCGCCGGCAGACCCAGGCGCCTGCGAAACAACCATGCCAGCAAGCCCAATCCGCCAAGGCCCAAAAAACGAGGATGCCAAAAGATGCCGAAGCTCGCCAAGATGTTGGGGGTAGAGAAATGCTGTGCGCCATCGAGCTGTACAAAATCGCGTTTGAATGCATTCATGGGCGACCACTGCACGAAATTGGAGTTTTGAAACGCGTGGCCGACGCCTTCCTGCGGGGCATGGGGCAGCACCCAAAAATGGGGAATCGCGGCGAGCAAGAGCACGGGCAAAAAAAGTCCGATCCCGAGAAGATCACGGTTTTTCCAGGCATTCCACACCCAAACCAAACAAGGAATCGCCAAGAGCAGCGCCAATGGATACCGCGTCCAGATGCTGAGGCCAGCCAGCAATGCCGCCGCCAACAAATGCCGCCGTTTGGCCGTGCTGCCGTACCGAACGCCCTCCCAGAGCGCCCAAGTCATGAGGCCCATCCCCGGCGCATCCGACAAGATCGAGAGGCTATAGCGCATGTGAAAGGGAGCCAAGCCAATGAACACAAACGCCAAGGCGGCCAGAGACCGCCCATTGGGCAGGGCGGATTGCAACAATTTGATGGTCATCGCCAGGGTCAAGGCACTGCCTGCCATCGACAGGAATTGCAGCCAGGGCCCGGGGTCGCCCCAGAGCCACAGCGCCCCCAGCAGGGGATAAATGCGCGGCCAGACAAAAGGCCCCAAGTCCGTGCCCACACGCCAATGGGCCTGGATCGCCAGGGTGTAATTGTGATAGGCGTATGGATCCTGGCCATACAGGCCGTCGTAGCCCGAGACGAGCCGCACGATCACCAAAATCAGCATGAGCAAGCCCGCCCACACCCATGGGTTTTGCCACATTTGCCGTTCTTTTCCAATCTGGGTGCTCACGGCTACAATTTAGGAGGAAAAAAGGTCTTGTGCGTGGGATCGGATTGCTGCGGATGCCCAGCGACACGGCACAGATTTTGCATCTGCCACGGCAATTCCTAAATTCGCTAAAATTATCCCCCATTCGCATGAAAAAAACATTCTTCTTCGCCCTATTTGTCCTCTTGGGCCTCTCCTTGTCCATGGCTCAGACCGCCAAAATGGAAGTTTTTGAACTCGGCGCATCGGCCGATGTGATC